>PBTJ01000021.1 GCA_002726925.1 Gammaproteobacteria bacterium
TGCCGCCGAAAACGACTACGGCGTTTCTGCCCTTAACGTCAACAATTTGGAGCAAATACGCGCCATTATGGAAGGTGCGCAGGAGACCAACAGCCCGGTAATCGTGCAGGCTTCTGCGGGTGCTCGAAAGTACGCGGGGCCGAATTTTTTGCGCTATTTGATGCTGGCGGCGGTAGAGGAGTTTCCACACATACCCGTGGTTATGCATCAGGACCACGGCGCCTCTGCCAACGTTTGCCAGCGCTCCATGCAAATGGGATTCACCTCGGTGATGATGGATGGTTCCTTGCTGGAAGATCAAAAAACACCAGCGGAGTATGGCTGCAAAGTCGATGTCACTCGACGGGTGGTGGAGATGGCTCATGCATGTGGTGTCTCTGTAGAAAGCGAACTGGGGTGCCTAGGTTCCTTGGAAACCGGCACCGCGTGTGAAGAGGATGGTGTGTGGGCCGAGGGCGTGCTGAATAGGGATCGGCTACTGACAGACCCCGAAGCGGCAGCAGATTTTGTCGCCAAAACTGAGGTCGATGCATTGGCCATCGCCATTGGTACTTCTCATGGCGCCTACAAATTCAGCCGCCCGCCGTCCGGTGACATATTGGCCATTGATCGAATCAAGGCCATCCATGAACGCCTGCCCAACGCCCACCTTGTTATGCACGGCAGCTCTTCTGTGCCCCAAGACCTACTGAAGGAGATCAACGAGTGCGGCGGTGAGATCGCGGAAAGCTTCGGGGTGCCAGTGCAGGAAATCCAGCAGGGCATCAAACACGGTGTGCGCAAGGTCAACATTGATACCGGCCTGCGCTTAGCGTCCGCGGCCTCGATTCGTAGATCCTTCGCGGAGAATCCTGCGGAGTTTGATCCGCGTAAGTATTTGGCGGTATCGCAGAAGGCCATGAAGGATGTTGTCGTTGCTCGTTACGAGGCTTTTGACACAGCAGGCAANGCGGACAAAATTCATGCTAAGTCTCTAGAGTCTATGTTCATGCACTACGCTGCTGGCGAACTCACGCCGCTGATTGCCTAGGCTATTACCTTGTCAGAGCTACCGAAACGCGGCCAAAGCCCCTTCGATGATGCGGCGTTGATTCAAGCCTTGGCCGCGCCGCCGGTGGACGAAGGCACTTGGTTTGAAATCGAGCCAGCGCTGTTTGAGCAGTACAACGCCTACTACAGCTTGGACTTTGAGGCGCTCAAGGCAAAACGTGCCTACGGTGTCTTTGCCGTGAGGCAAGATCGTATTTTTTCGCAAACCTTTGTGCCGGAATCGCAAAAGCCCGTGGCCTGGGCGCTGGTTTGCCACGGCTACTACGATCATATGGGGCTCTACGGCCACCTAGTTAATGAGCTTTTGCAGCGCAACATAGCTGTCGTTGGTTTTGATCAAATCGGCCATGGCCTNTCGACAGGTGCGCAAGCCACCATCGAAGATTTTCAGCGATACATTCAGGTGGTCGAGGTTGCCTACAAGCTCGCGCAGCGCTTGGCGAGTGGTCTGCCACTGCATTGGTTTGGTCAAAGCATGGGCGGCGCCCTCACCATGGAGTATTGGCAGCAGCAACGCTTCACCAAGAANAATCAGCCAAGTGGCGAAATGGTGTTACTCGCGCCGCTGGTTCGGCCCTACGCATGGCCGTGGCTGCGCTGGGTCTTTGAGTTAGCCAAGCGCACAGTGCATTCGCGGCCCAGAGATGTGTCGACAAATATCGACAATCCCGAGTTTGTCTCCTTACTCGGCCGAGACCCACTGCAGGCGCAGGTGCTGCCGGTGGCTTGGGTCAATGCTATGGTTAACTGGTTCAAGCACTTTGAGTCATCTCATCCGTCGGTNNTAAACCCCGTCATCATTCACGGCTATGGAGATCGCACGGTCAGCTACCGCCACAATTTGCCCCTGCTTAAGCAGATTTATCCCCAAAGCCAGATTCATGTGGTANCTGCCGCAAGGCATCACTTGGTCAACGAAACACCGCAAATACAGGCCGCCATCTGGGAGCGACTCGATGTGGCCTGTAATTGGGCCAGCCTAAGAGGAGAAGCTCATGTTGTCTGAGGTGTTGGCGCCAAAACAGATCAAGGAAGACGCCGAAAGTTTGCAGATCTGGGGCAAGGATTGGACCAACGGGTTTGTTGTAGCGCCCAGCGCTATCGTGTTTCCCGAAAGCATTGAGCAGCTACAAGACTTGGTCGCGCACGCCCGCAGCCATGACCTAAAGCTNGTGCCTTCCGGTGGCCGAACCGGCTTGTCGGGTGGCGCNGTGGCAAGTCAGGGNGAGGTCGTCGTATCTTTTGATCGCATGAACCAGATCCTCGATTTCTCGCCTGAAGACCGCATCGTCACATGCCAGCCTGGCGTGATTACGGCGAATTTGCAGGCTTTTGCTGCAGAGCAGGGTTTGTTCTACCCCGTGGACTTTGCCTCTTCGGGTTCATCGCAAATCGGCGGCAATGTGGCGACCAATGCTGGNGGCATTAAGGTTATACGCTATGGCCTGACCCGAGACTGGGTAGCGGGGATGAAGGTGGTGACAGGTACCGGCGCACTTCTTGACTGCAACGCGGGNCTGATTAAGAACGCCACTGGCTACGATTTCCGCCACTTGATGATTGGCTCTGAGGGGACACTGGGCTTGATCGGCGAACTGGACATGTATCTGGCGCCCCAGCCCCAGCCACANGTTGTCATGGTTGTCGGCGTGCCAGAAGTCACTGACCTGCTCAACATATTGAACGTTTTCAATGACCGCCTGACGCTTTCGGCGTTTGAGTTTTTCTCGGACCTAGCGCTGCAAAAGGTGCAGGCGCACCGACAGTTGCCAGCGCCGCTGGAAAGCCGCGTAGAAAACTACGCCCTGTTGGAATTTGATGAGTCCGATCTCTCCAGNGCAGAAGAAGCNTTCGTTTCCTGNATGGACCGCGGCTGGTTAGTCGATGGTGTTGTCAGCCAGTCTCAGGCTCAAGCGGCATCCTTGTGGCAGCTGCGTGAAGGCATCTCCGAGAGCTTGGCGCCCCACACCCCATATAAAAACGATCTGTCGGTGCGGATCAGCGAAGTGCCGGCTTTTCTCGCAGATGTCGATCGCTACGTTCAGGAGGGTTATCCGGGCTTCGAGGTTTGCTGGTACGGCCATATTGGCGACGGCAATCTGCACCTGAATATCTTGCGGCCGGAGTCGATGAGTGTTGATGAGTTTTTTCACGTCGGCCANACCATGAGCCCAAAGATCTTTGAACTGGTGCAAGCACGGCGCGGCAGCATATCGGCGGAACATGGGGTAGGCCTGCTGAAACGCGATTTCCTAGGCTATAGCCGCAGCGACGAAGAGATCGCTCTGATGCGCGGCTTGAAACAAGTATTTGACCCAGAGNAAATCCTCAATCCCGATAAGCTACTGCCACTCGTTGGCGCTTAAGCAGTTGTCNNCGCGAGCGGNNGTCACCATCCAGCAATCGCCCAATACCGAACCTTTGNCTTTATCACCGCCACTCATTTGGGGCGCCGCCGAAATGGTATGCGAATCCTGCGGACCAGTCCTGAGTGGCACCGCGCCTATGTGTCGAGCGGTTCAAAGTTTGCTTNCCGTACCGCAGCATCTAAGGGTTTGAAGCATCCAAGATGGTGACGCCATTGTCCCCGGCTAAGAATGCGACATGGGCGGCTTGTTGGGCGAAGATGCCGTTGCACACAACGCCGGGTACATCGTTGATACGGCGCTCTAGGTCTAAGGGTTGGTNGATTGTGAGGCTGTGAACATCGAGAATGATGTTGCCGTTGTCGGTCGTTACCCCCTCGCGCCAAATGGGCTGTCCGCCCAACATCACCAGGGCTCGCGCAACGAGGCTACGGGCCATGGGAATAACCTCGACAGGCAGAGGAAAGGCCCCAAGTGTTTCTACCAACTTGCTATCATCGGCGATGCAGACGAATTCATNGGCGGCACTGGCGACGATTTTCTCGCGAGCTAACGCGGCGCCGCCGCCCTTGATCATGTTGCCCAGCGCATCGATTTCGTCGGCGCCATCTACATAAACATCAAGATGTGAGGTCGCGTTTAGATCAAGCACAGTGATCCCATGTGCGACAAGACGTTGCTGCGTTACCTCGCTGGACGCGACGGCGGCATCGAAGGTGTGCTGAATTTGTGCCAGTGCGTCGATAAAGTAATTGGCGGTCGAGCCGGTGCCAACACCCACGATGCTTTTGCGATCCAACTTAGGGCCAATGTATGAAATGGCCGCCTTGGCGGCTTTTTGCTTGAGTTCGTCCTGAGAATGGCTGATAAAGCGCCTCGTTTGCGAAGTGGCGTGAAGATGGACAGCGAAGTCCGGCGAAGGAANGAGAAAATGTTGGCATGTTAGAAAATTATGTAAAGAAAATTCTGGGCTCAAAAGTCTATGATCTGGCTGCCGANAGCCCANTGTCTGGCGCGCCGCTGTTGAGCAGNCGCCTCGGCGTAAACGTCAGNCTGAAGCGCGAAGACATGCAGTCGGTTTACAGCTTTAAGCTGCGCGGGGCTTACAACAAGATGGCGCAGTTAAGCGAAGAACAAAAAGCTACNGGNGTGATCACGGCATCNGCTGGCAACCACGCNCAAGGCGTGGCCATTTCGGCACAAAAGCTCGGCATTCGCGCCACCATCGTCATGGGCCAAAACACGCCGAGCATTAAAGTGAACGCGGTTCGTGATCGAGGCGCAAAAGTTGTCCTGCATGGCGATAACTACGACGAGGCNTCGCAGCACGCCAAGGCACTTTGCGAGGCACAAAGCTTGGTTTACATCCCTCCCTATGACGATGTGGATGTGATTGCCGGGCAGGGCACCATTGGCATGGAAATCGTTAATCAGCATAGCCAGCCGCTTGANGCGATTTTTGTACCCGTCGGTGGGGGCGGCCTTATCGCCGGCGTTGCCGCTTACGTGAAGTATTTACATCCAAGTACCAAAATCATTGGCGTTGAAGCCCAAGGATCAAACTGTCTCGACGTCGCGATGAAGGCCGGACGTCGGGTAAGGCTGCCTACTGACCAGCTGGACTTGTTCGCCGACGGCGTCAGCGTGGCGCAAATTGGTAAGGAGACGTTCAAGGTTGCCAAGAAATATGTCGACGACGTTGTGGTGGTAAACGTGGATGAAATCTGTGCNGCCATTAAGGATGTGTTTGANGATACGCGCTGTGTGGCCGAGCCTGCCGGTGCTCTGGCCATTGCGGGTATGAAGCGCTACGTCGATGCCCACCCTGGCATGTCGCATGTGGTGTCCATCGTCAGCGGTGCCAACGTCAACTTCGACCGCCTGCGCCATATATCAGAGCGCGCGGAAGTCGGCGAAGCGCGAGAAGCGGTGCTAGCGGTCACCATAGATGAGGCCAAGGGCAGTTTTTTGAAGTTCTGCCGCGCCCTCGGCAAACGCGCCATAACGGAATTCAACTACCGCAGCGCAGATTCTGAGCAGGCGCATATTTACGTCGGCATTGGCGTCAAGTCGAAAGAAGATCGTATGACACTGATTGCGCAGCTTGCGTCCAAGGGCTATCAGATTTTTGACATGACCGAAAACGAAGCTGCCAAGGTGCATGTGCGCCATATGGTGGGAGGCCATCGCGGCAGTCCCGGGTCTGAGATGCTGTTTCGTTTTGAATTTCCCGAGCGTCCCGGTGCCTTGCTGCAGTTTTTGTCGGGTCTCGGTGCNNACTGGAACATCTCGCTATTCCATTACCGCAATCACGGATCGGCTTGGGGGCGGGTGCTTGTCGGCTTTGACGCGAACGCCTCACAGCGCACGCAGCTGCAAAGTTATTTGCAGCGTATTGGCTATCGTTTCTGGTCTGAGCAAGACAATCCGGCTTACGACTTGTTTTTGCGTTAACTGCCTCGGCGCACCTGTTACTGTTCTGGCTGATGGGCTAACCACTCGTCTTCAAACACCAGCTGGGTCATATCCCGTATGTGATCAACGTAGAGTTTGCCGGCTAGGTGATCAAACTCATGCTGCACCACGGTGGCCANAAAGCCCTTGAGATCGATAGATGCCTGCTCACCTGCAATGTCCATGTAGTCNACGCGCACATGCTGCGGACGGTGCACGAAGCCGCGGAGCCCCGGCACCGACAAACAACCTTCCCAATAACCCGCCTCGGCTGGATCGACCACCGTCAGCACGGGGTTAAAGAAAACCGTTAACGGTACGGCTTCAATTTCGCCGTAGCGACTCGGGCCGCCGGGCACCTCAATAATGGCCAACTGGATTGGACGATCAATTTGCGGCGCCGCTAAACCGATGCCACCGGCGTCGTGCAGGGTCTCCACCATGTCGGCGATCAAGGTATGCATTTCCGGGCGGTCGATATCAGATGGAGCGACAGGCGAGGCAACTTTTCGNAGAGTTGGGTGCCCCATTTTAATGATCGGATAAATGCTCACGCAGCTCTCTCCTCAATGCTGGTGTGATGTTGCGCGATCAAAGATCCGATGGCCAGATTCG
This sequence comes from Gammaproteobacteria bacterium, assembly GCA_002726925.1. GTDB lineage: Bacteria > Pseudomonadota > Gammaproteobacteria > Pseudomonadales > Azotimanducaceae > UBA4421. Next base: position 6,486 of record PBTJ01000021.1, read on the forward strand.
GTGACTACCGCATCCAAGGGAATATCCCAGGGCTGGGTTGGCAGTGGTTCTAGGGATTCCTGAACGCTGTACGCTACGCCGATCATCCATGGTCGGGTCTCGGTATCGGCAAAGTAGCGATCGTAAAACCCGCCGCCCATACCAAGCCGGCCGCCTAGGCCATCGAAACTCACTAGTGGCAACAGTACCGCGTCGAGCTCATGCAGCGCCACGGGCACCGCATCAGCCTCAAGCACGGGTTTGCGCAGCTTAAGACGACCCTGCTGAATCTGCGTGTGCGGCGTAATGGCGTAAAAGTGCATCGCGCCTGCCGCCTTAGCCACNACTGGTGCATAGAGTTGTTTGCCAGCGGACCAGGCTCCCGTCATCCAACGAGTTAAGTCCACTTCATCTGGAGAGGACAAATATACGGCNAGNCCGCATACGTCTGCCTTGGCGAGAAGCGCTTCNAGATGGTGGGCNATGGATTGGTGATAATTTTGGCGCTGAAGGTCATTGAGGCCGCCGCGCCTGTCTTTGAATGCCCGGCGCAGCTGCACTTTGCGTGTGTTCAACAGTTTAGCGTCAGACTCTTGGCTCATGTGCGCGGCTCCCACGATGCGCTCGTGGCAGAAAAAATAAGGAGTCTCCCGGCGATGCCGCTGTTGGTTTGCCCTGAACCGTTTAGATTCAAGGCGGAAACCNCAGCCAACTCGAAGGCGGCCCATCAGATTGGGTAAGCACACAGAGCTAACGAAAAGTTTCCTGACGTTTTTATAACGGCTCAAGGACGCGACCACTCGCTAACATCCCAGGAGACGCGGGCAGTATAGCGATTTTTGCGCGTGGCAATAGGGGCATTGAGCGGTAACCGCAGACCAAAACTGGACACGATGAAACCCGCCGGCACGGCGACAACGGCAAGAGATGGNGGGCGAGTTGTCGAGCTAAATTTTTAGCTGCTTGCCATCGGCTATGGCGTGCTCTAACCGATCATTCAAGGCNCGAATGCGTAGCTTGGCATAGTCTTGGCTTGTTTGAACCTTGGACTGACCGTTAAGCAGTTCATGAGACATATTCAGTGCGGCCATAATCGCGATGCGATCCATGCCGACAACCTTGCCGCCTTTGCGAATGTCCTCCATTTGCTCGCTCAGGTAGCGTGCCGCACGCTGCAGGGCCTCCTCCTCGCCGTCGGGNCAAGCGACCTGAAATTCTTTTTTCATGATTGAGATGCTTAGGGTTTTGCTCATGGTGATGACTCGCGTTAACCGTTTTCCAGNGCGCGCAGGCGCCCAATCATGGATTCCACTCGGCTCTTCGCCAGNTCGTTTTTCTCGATCAGCTTAGCGCGTTCAACCGACCAATTTTCCTGCTGCGTACGCAGCGCTTTGTTCTCGCGGGAGAGCTGTTCGGTAAGGGAAATTAGCTCGCTAACGCGACGCTCCAGAACATCCATTTCTTCCAAGGGAGGATTTTTCTGAGAATTTATGTCGCTCATATATGTCGCTCATAAAGGGCAGGCTTCAGCGCAGAGTAGTAATGTGCCTAATGCTGCGCGGCTGTGGCGCAAAATTCAATCTTTCCACGCTATAACGCTGTCCAGGCAGGTGGTAATTGTTTGGCNANTGGGCGATAGTCTGAGGCCAACAATTNCTGCTCTCCAATTGGACGANTCCATGTCTGAACTGCGTATTCACGCCGAAATGGCTGCCTATTCTATTGAGCCNGAAGAGCTGCACGGCATGGTTTGCGGGATGGCGGTGAACGGTAATCATGAGTTCGTACTCAGCGATTTTATTGACTTTGTCGGCATTGACGCGCTATCGGATCAAGAATCCCTTGGCACTTTTGTCAACGCGGCCCTGGATGAACTACACGATCAAAATATGATCTTTCAGCCGCTGGTTGCGGATGAGGAAGACCCGATTACCAAGCGCGTGGAAACCATCGCCAATTGGTCTGGGGGCTTTCTTGCCGGCTTTGCTGCTGGTCTGGATGGTGAGCATGCCGAGTTGCCAGTAGATGTGCAGGAAATCATCAAGGACTTGGTGGCGCTATCGTCGCTTGATCCTGAGGATTATCGCGAGGCAGAGTTTGAGCCGGGCGAGATGGAAGAACATGAGGCCTCGTTGACCGAGGTTCATGAGTACGTGCGAGTAAGCACCCTGTTGATATTGGCGCTAATGGACGAACACGTCTCGGTGGAGTCCGCGATTGACTAGGGCTGCCCTAGGGTACGAAGACTTTGCCCGCCGCCGCCGGCTTTTGCTCAATCACATGCATCCCGGGTCGATTGCGGTCATTCCCGGGGCCGCGCAACAGCGCCGCAGCAACGACATCTTTTTCCCCTTTCGCCAAGACAGCGACTTTTACTATCTGACCGGCTTTGACGAACCGGACGCACTCTTGATACTGATTCCCGGACGGTCACAGGGCGAGTCCATTTTGTTTTGTCGCGAACGAGATCCGCACTTGGAGCGCCGCGACGGTGCGATTTTGGGTCCGGATCAGTGTCAAACGGTGCTCGGTATGGATGATGCCTTTCCGATCAGCGATGTGGATGAGATTCTGCCTGGACTGTTGGAGGCCCGTAGCCAGATCTACATGAAGCTTGGCGAACATGCGGTTTGGGACGAGCGGGTGCTGGCTTGGTTGGATGAACTCGTCAGTCGGCGACCGGCGGTGGTTGCTAAAGTTCAGCAGGTCACAGCGCTGGGGCATCTGCTCCACGAACAGCGCTTGATCAAGGAGCGCAAAGAACAGGCGTTGATGGCAAGGGCGGCCCAGATCAGCGTTGCAGCCCAATACGCAGCACTGGCGCAGCTTCGGCCCAACGTTAGCGAAGCGGACCTCGAAGCGGAATTGCTCTACAGCTATCGCAAACAGGGCGCCCGTTTTGAGGCGTACCCCAGCATCGTCGCTGCAGGCGACAACGCCTGCGTGCTGCATTACGCCCGCAACGAAAGCCTCATTGACGCGGACGATCTGGTGCTCATCGACGCGGGCTGCGAATTTGCATACTACGCTGCTGACGTCACTCGCACCTACCCAGCCAACGGCAGGTATAGCCAAGCCCAGCGCGCGCTATACGATCTCGTGCTAAAGGCGAACCGCGGGGCTATAGCCGCCTGCCGCCCTGGCGTTGGCTTCAACCAACCCCACGACATCGCCACTGAAACACTGGTAGACGGGCTGATCGCTCTGGGCCTGCTTTGCGGCACT
>PBTJ01000001.1 GCA_002726925.1 Gammaproteobacteria bacterium
ATGCCATCGCTCGGTCAGCAACTTGGTCAGCCTCGCAATGTAATGGCCGTTCAGAGCATAGCTAAATAGTTTGGTGAGGTGGGCAAAAGAAGTCCGTAACGTTGAGCTTAACTGTTGGTAGAAATTTTATCTGCTGCTATCGATGAGGGCCGCGCGAGGCGCCCGGTGATGCCAAAGTGCAGTGTTCTTACGCGGTGAGATGCGTTCTCCAGCGATGACAACCATAACCACCACGATCCTAACTCGCGCGGCTCAATTGGAGGCTGCGGTGAGATGGAAGGCGCGGTCACATCGCCGCTAATCCGCAACAGTGCAGCATTTCAACGCAACGACATCCGCGTCCTACTTAATGATCGCACGACCTATGAGTTCAACGACAGCCATATTGATCGTACGAGCGTTGTTGGCCCCCTGCGAGGGGGGATTGCCGTTGAGGTCGCAGGCGCGCGGCATAGCACTCGAGCGATATTGGCCTTGGAGGCCGAAATGGAGTGAGCTATCGCGAGACGAGACACGAGAGGTTCTTACTGCGTACCCGTGGGCACGTATGGGGCTTGGTTGAACCTATCGCGCTATTTCTGATGGATGCGTAACAACCCTTCTTGTGTGGTTGAGGCAACCAGTTCCCCGGCCTGATTGTAGATCAGGCCGCGATTGAACCCTCGAGCACCGCTGGCACTTGGGCTGTCTTGGTCGTAAAGCAGCCACTCGTCGGCTCTGAAAGGGCGGTGAAACCACATAGCATGGTCGAGACTGGCTACTTGAACATTGTCCTGCATAAAGCTCACCCCATGAGGTCGGGCTGAGGTATCCAGTAGCGACCAATCCGACAGATAGGCCAGCACGCACTGATGAATTCTTGGGTCGTCGGGTAATCGATCGCCGCAGCGCATCCAACAACGCTGATTCGCCTCGGCCGGTTTGGGCTTGAACAGATCAACAGGGTCTAGCGGCCGCAGCTGAATTGCGAGGCCGCTGGAGACGCTGTCTTGAAACTCCGGGGGCCAAGACTTAGCCTGCTCTTGGCGAATTTCATCTTCCGTGGGTACCGTCTCCGGGTCGGGAATATCAGGCATATCAAATTGATGGCTAAGACCATCTTCGGCTACCTGAAAGGAAATCGACATGGTAAAGATGGCCTGGCCGCGCTGTACGGCNACCACGCGTCTAGTGGNAAAACTTTTGCCGTCTCGAATTCGATCCACTTTGTACAAAATGGGCATGCCAGTGTCGCCTGCGCGCAAGAAATAGCCGTGGAGGCTATGNGCGCTTCTATTTTCAGAGACTGTTCGAGAGGCAGCTACCAATGCCTGACCGATCACCTGTCCACCATANACGCGTTGCCAGCCCTCGTTGGGGCTGGTCGCTAAGTAGTGATTCAGNTCTATCTCTTCGAGGTCGAGGGTCTCGATAATTTGGCTAAGCGGTTGCATCGACAATCAAGACCCNGACAAGACGCCTAGTACTTGTAGGANTCCACTTTGTAAGGTCCTTGTTCTGCCACACCAATGTAGTCTGCTTGGTGTTTCGTTAGACGGGTCATGGTGCCACCGAATCCTTCCACCATGAGTTCGGCTACTTCCTCGTCGAGNTTCTTTGGCAGCACNTCAACACTGATCGGCTGACGCTGATTTTCGTCTTGATTAGCCCAAGCCTGTTCAAACAGATACATCTGAGCGAGTACTTGGTTGGCNAAGGAGCCGTCCATGATGCGTGATGGGTGACCCATGGCGTTGCCAAGATTCACGAGCCGGCCTTCGGACAGCAAAATCAAATAGTCACCGTCATTGTCTGAGCGGTGCACCATATGTACCTGTTCCTTTACTTGATCCCAGCGCCAGTGCTCGCGCATGAAGGCGGTGTCTATCTCATTATCGAAGTGGCCGATGTTGCAGACNAAGGCGCCTTTCTTCAGGGTGCTGAGAATGGCAGAGTCGCAGACGTTAGCGTTGCCGGTGCAGGTGACGAGCAGGTCCGTGTCCTGCAGCAAGCGCATATCGATGTCTTCGATCTTGCCCGTATTGATACCGCCCTGATAAGGCGAAACGACCTCATAGCCGTCCATGCACGCCTGCATGGCGCAGATAGGATCTACCTCGGTAACGCGCACGATCATGCCTTCTTGACGCAAACTTTGTGCAGAGCCTTTGCCCACATCGCCATAGCCCACAACCAACGCACGCTTGCCGGCCATNAGCATATCCGTGGCACGCTTCACAGCATCGTTGAGGCTGTGGCGGCAGCCATACTTGTTGTCGTTTTTAGACTTGGTGACTGAATCGTTGACGTTGATCGCTGGAATTTTGAGCTGACCGTCTCGCATCATTTCGTAAAGGCGGTGCACACCGGTGGTGGTTTCTTCGCTGATGCCGTGAATGCTAGGGAGCATCTGCGGGTAATTTTCATGAATGATCAGGGTCAGATCGCCCCCATCGTCCAGCAGCATGTTGGCATCCCACGGTTCGCCGTTTGCCAAGATGGTTTGTTCAATACACCACTCATATTCTTCCTCGGTTTCGCCTTTCCAGGCAAAAACCGGGATGCCATTGGCGGCCATGGCCGCCGCTGCATGATCTTGAGTTGAGAAGATGTTGCAGGAAGACCAGCGAACTTCNGCGCCCAATTCAATCAGCGTCTCAATCAGCACAGCTGTCTGAATCGTCATATGAATGCAGCCGATAATTTTCGCGCCTGCCAAGGGTTGCTCTTTTGCATAGCGGCGGCGCAGTGCCATGAGAGCGGGCATTTCGGCCTCAGCTAACGTAATCTCCTTACGGCCGAAATCCGCAAGTGCGATGTCGGCTACCTTGTAGTCAACCATTGAATTCTCCATTAGAAACTGTGATCGCAGTGTCCCGACGGGATGTCGCGCGACCGAGTGTGAAATGCTATTGCAATGAGGCTGAATACTACCAGCGTGACGGCGCAGGACGAAAGTTGTTCTTGGTGAATGTTGCGAATGTCCATACATTTGCCTGATGTAAAGCCGATGCGTAAGGTCTGTGCTTTGTTCAGTAAAGCCATCGCCGATTTAGGTATTTATGAACGCACTCGCCAAGCCAGTCAGCAAACTACCCGATGTCGGTACGACGATTTTTACCGTGATGAGTGCGCTGGCCAGCGAGCAAGGCGCATTGAATCTGTCGCAAGGCTTTCCAGATTTCGACGGTCCTGAGNCTTTACTGCAGGNCGTGAACGAGCATATGCGCANCGGACAGAATCAGTACCCACCCATGGCGGGAGTTGNAGCGCTGCGTGAGGCTATNGCCGAAAAGGTATTAGACTTGTATGGATTNGCCTGCGACGCTGATACCGAAATCACGNTGACAGCGGGCGCCACCGAGGCGCTATTTTGCGCCATCGCTGCGGTTGTGCATGCAGGCGATGAGGTCATNGTGCTGGATCCGGCTTATGACAGCTATGACCCGGTGATTCGTTTGCAGGGGGCTGTGCCGGTGCATGTTTCGTTAATGGCGCCCGCGTACCGCATTGACTGGGATCGCATTGAAGNGGCGATCACAGCCAATACGCGNTTGCTGATTTTGAACAGTCCACACAATCCTACCGGCATGGTGATGGACGAAAGTGACATTGCTGCCCTGTCAGCGCTGTGTGCCAAGTACGACATCTATCTGATTGGCGATGAGGTATACGAACACATGGTGTTCGATCAGGCGAAACACCTGAGCCTGTGCGGGTATGCAGAGCTTTATGCTCGCAGCTTCGTTATCTCGTCCTTCGGCAAGACCTATCATGTGACGGGTTGGAAGGTCGGCTACTGCGTCGCGCCGCCAGCTCTCACTAAAGAACTTCGGCGCCTGCATCAGTACGTAACTTTTACCGTAAACACGCCGGTACAACTGGGGATTGCAGATTTTTTGCAGCAACACCCAGAGCATCACCAGCAACTGCCAGCTTTTTATCAGGCGAAGCGCGATCTGTTTTGTGAGCTGTTGCAGGGTTCAAGATTCACCGTCGTGCCAAGCCAAGGCACATACTTTCAGTTGCTGGGCTATGACGCGATCTCTGCACAGAGCGATGTGTCTTTGGCCCGCCGATGGACCTGTGAGCAGGGTATCGCCTCCATACCGATCAGCGTTTTTTATCAAAACCCTGAGGCTTGTCGGCATCGCGCACTGCGATTTTGTTTTGCCAAGGACGATAACACCCTGGCTAAGGCAGCGGACATCNTATGTCGCCTATAACGTTTGCGTTAGCGCAGTCGACCACGCGTTGGCACGACCCAGCGGGCAATCGGGAAGCATTCGCCGCCAAGTTGGGTGATCTANGCCGACCCTGCGATGTTGTGGTGTTGCCGGAGATGTTCAGTACCGGTTTCACCATGGACTCAAAAGCGCTGGCGGAGCCCATGGACGGCANCACTGTATCCTGGATGAAAGCGCAGTCCAGNGCGCTTGGGTCAGTAGTTTGCGGCAGCCTGATCATTGAGGATGGCGGCTATTTTAACCGTCTCATCTGGGCAACGCCTGACGGTGAGCTTCAGCATTACGACAAGCGTCATTTGTTTCGTATGGCTGATGAGCATGAGTTTTTCGACGCGGGCAGTGAAAGAGTCACTGTGTCGTATAAGGACTGGCGTATTTGTTTGAGTGTTTGTTATGACCTGCGCTTTCCCGTGTGGTTACGCAACCAAGATGACTATGACTTGCTGCTCTGCGTGGCCAATTGGCCGGCGGCAAGAGCATTGGCCTGGCAAACGTTGCTGCGTGCTCGCGCGATTGAAAATCAGAGCTATTGCGTGGGTGTGAACATTGTTGGAACCGACGGTAACGGCTTGTCCTATGTTGGCGATAGTGGAGTTTATGCGCCCGACGGCGAAATGTTGGTGGCNGCGGATCAAGCGGAGGGTGTGACNTTCGCGACATTGGAACCTTCGGTATTGACGTCACTGCGACAAGCCTTCCCTGTGGGCCTAGATGCCGATAGGTTTGAACTTGAGCGAGGATAAGCGCCATGTCGCAAGTGCAAACTAGGGGTCGCGAGTGAAGCAGGTAGGAACGATGGGCAAGCACGTCGGGTTATGGGTTGTGGCACTGGTTCTGGGTGCCTGCTCTGGTGACTCTGCTGAAATGGCAGCCAACGCGAAGCCAGGCCAGTCGACCTACAACGAGGCCTGCATTTCTTGTCACAATCCCGGCATCAGCGGAGCGCCCAGACTCGGCGACACCGACGCGTGGCAAGCCCGAATTGCCAAGGGACGGCAGGCTTTGGTGAATTCGACAATCAACGGCTTGAACTCCATGCCAGCAAAGGGCATGTGCTGGCGGTGCAGTAACGAGGACTTGGGTAATGCGGTGGATTACATACTCGAGCAATCCGGCGTGAGCAGCGGGCTGTGAATCTGCGTGATCTGCGCTATTTGGTCGCCGTGGCCGAGCACCGACATTTTGGTCGTGCGGCGGAGTCGTGCTTCGTCAGTCAACCCACACTCTCAACGCAGCTAAAAAAGCTCGAGGANACNNTAGGCGTGGTGNTNTTTGAACGCAGCAANCGCCGNGTCATGCTCNCNCCAGANGGCGAGNAAATTGTGCAGCAAACCCAGCGNATATTGGTCGAGGTGAATTCGCTNACGGCACTGTCAGAACAGCTGCGTGATCCCATNGGCGGTGATCTCAGGGTTGGCATNATTCCAACNATGGCGCCTTATTTGCTGCCGAAANTNCTGGTGCCNCTGCAACANGCNTTNCCNAANCTNCGTATTCAGNTAACNGANGGNCAGACCGNCAATATCTCGCGCATGCTCAAGCACGGTGAACTAGATGCCACCCTGCTGGCGCTGCCATTGGGCGAGGAAAATGTTGAGGAGATTGCGCTTTTTGATGAGCCTTTCGTGCTGGCCGTGCCGGCGGCTCATCCGAAGGCAGACCTTGCTTATGTGACCTGTGATGATTTGGAGGGAGAGGAAGTCCTCCTGCTAGAAGACGGTCACTGTTTTCGTGATCAGGCCTTAGAGGTCTGTCAGACCCATCGCGGTATTGAAAGCAAAAGTTACAGTGCGACCAGTTTAGAAACCCTGCGCCAATTGGTATCGGCAGGGGTTGGAGTCACACTGATTCCGCAGCTCGCGATACCTCAGAACCGCAATGTAGATAACAATGTTTGCTACATACCCTTTGCCGCCGAGGGCTCTGATCAGCCCATGAGAACGTTGGGAATATGTTGGCGGACAACCTCAACTCGAGGTGATTTGTTGCACCAGGTGGCCGCGGTGCTGAAGCAAAGCATGGCAAGGCTGTAAGCGCCGCTACGCGGCTCACTGGTCTAGGCTAGGTCGGCAATCAGCGCTGTGCGCTGGTCGGCGGCAACTTCATAGGTGCCTGGTAGTGACCCATGTTCGATACCCATAAACAGCGGGTCACCCGACTTAAGGCTGGCAACGTCGCCCTCGCCGAGTTCGAAGCGCATGAAGTGCACGGCTGCGGCTTTCTCGTCACGAGTGCGCTCCATATCTTCATTGGTATACGCGAAGACCTTCTCGCCGGATTCGCCAACACGCACCCAGACGGTCTGCTCGATACCTCCCATGTTTGCCAAGGCGACCGTACGTTCTTCAGCGTCGCCGTACTCGATCATGAAGGTGGCTTTCCAATTACTGCCATCAGGAATGAGTGGGTTATAGGAGTCTAGCTCCTCCTCGATTTCCGCGGCTTCAAAAATGCGCTCAACCCGCAGCATTTCCTGTATCTGGTAATGCATGGTCAGGCGGTCTTCAAAGTACAGGGTCGCGTGCGGCCCGAGTGCAATATTGCGCAGCTTCTTATGGGCGATGACTTCGGCGCGAAATGCTTGGCGGCGGGAGGCGTACTCTTCTAGGGACCAAAGGTCGGATCGAGTGAGTTTCATTTATGTTCTCTTTCTGAATCGTTAATCGAGCGGCGACTAAATGCAGTAGGCTTTGCGTACCATGCTGACCGGGTGCTGTGCCTCGTCCTCATCGATGCCGTCTGCGATCAATCGACCGGCCATCGGACAGTCAGAACCGAAGGTGTCGGCTTCACTGTCGACGACACGTCGCACCACTGGCCGTGCAATTTTCTTCGCCTTCTCATAGGTTTCGGCTTTCACTGCATAGGTTCCGTCGTGACCGGAGCAACGCTCGATGGCGGTGACTTCGGTATCGGGAATCAACTGCAGAAAGTCCCGGGTTTTCATGCCGAAGTTCTGAACCCGTTGGTGGCAGGCCACGTGATATGCCACCTTGCCCAGCGGCTGGGGAAAGTTGGTATCGATGAGTTCGTCCTTGTGCCGCAGCATGAGGTACTCAAAGGGATCAAAGAAGTGGGCTTTCACGCTGGCGATGGCTTCATCCTTGGGAAACATCAACGGTAGTTCCTGTTTGTACATCAGCACACAGGATGGAATCGGGGCGATGATGTCGTAGCCCTCGGCGATGGCCTGCTGAAACACCGGAATGTTGGCGTCCTTCATCTTCCCGACTTTTTTCAAGTCTCCGAGCTCGAGCTTCGGCATGCCGCAGCATTTCGCGTCCTGCAAAATTTTCACTGGCACGTTGTTGTGATTCAGCACCGCGACCAGGTCTTTCACCATTTGCGGTTCGTTGTGATCGCCATAGCAGGTTACGTAGATGGCCACTTTTCCGGTGGTACGCTCGGTAGCCGTCACCGGTTTCTCGTCACCGAGGGTTGCCGATAGCTGTTTGGTCAACGCTTTGGGACTGAAGTNGGGNAGGGGNGCCTCATGATGCAGGCCGAACAGCGCCTCGCCGGCCTTGCGCANGGNCTTNGAACCTGCAGNAGCGTTGGCAAGCTGGGCAATGNCCGGTGTTGAGATNGTGTCAAAGANAGGATCGGTGGACGTAATGATCCGATCTCGCCACTTGGTGTCGTTCTTTTNAAATTTTTGTGCCTTCGCGCGCAGCATGAGATGCGGGAAATCTAGCGCCCACTCGTGGGGCGGCAGATAAGGGCACTTCGTTTCTGCGCAAAGGTCGCAGAGAAAGCACTGGTCGACAACCTTGCCATAGTCTGCCTTGTCGACGCNGTCCACCTCGAAAGTGTCAGACTCGTCAATTAGGTCGAAAAGCGTCGGGAAAGAATCGCACAGACTGACGCAGCGCCGGCAGCTATGGCAGACATCAAAGACCCGTTCCATTTCCGCGTGTAGGGATGCCTCGTCGTAGAACTCGGGATTTTTCCAATCCAAAGCATCGCGTTTTGGCGCCTGTAAATTACCCTCTTTGGTGCTCATCGAAGACCTCTATGGAAACGTTTGATGGTCGCCGTCCTTTTTTAAACAAAAAAGGGGCTTGATTAAGCCCCTTAATGTTCGCGTATGCCTCGCGAAGTGGTTGGGGTTAGCCCATCGCGTCCAGAGCTTTCTGGAAACGATTCGCGTGAGACCGCTCAGCTTTAGCGAGTGTCTCAAACCAATCCGCGATTTCGTCAAAACCCTCATCGCGAGCCGTCTTGGCCATACCTGGGTACATATCGCTGTACTCGTGGGTTTCGCCTGCAACAGAAGCACGCAGATTATCTGCCGTGTTGCCCATGGGCAGACCGGTAGCAGGATCGCCGACGGCTTCCATGTACTCTAGGTGACCGTGCGCGTGGCCGGTTTCGCCTTCAGCGGTAGAACGGAATACTGCTGCTACGTCGTTCTCGCCTTCTACGTCAGCCTTTGCCGCGAAGTACAGGTAACGACGGTTCGCTTGAGATTCGCCGGCAAAGGCGTCCTGCAGGTTTTGCAAGGTTTGGCTTTCTTTAAGATCCATTTGCATGAACTCCATGATGGTTAAAGTGGTTCGATGGATAGAACCGGTTGTCCAAGACTCGAAAAAAGCTCTCGAATCATCGGCAAGCCGCCCACCGATGCAAAGGAGTATAGGTACTGCAATCCCACTTTCCATTTGAGTGTTTAGATCGTAGTTATAGGCGTAGCCTATCAAATACGTAAATATGATTGTTTTTGCAAATGATAATGATTTACATTTACTGTATTCCTGCGGCTGTTATCCGCGCGTTCGCGCACTGTTTGTGCGCCACCTTATGGCCGCTAAGCTGCGACAGGCATTGCACAAAAAGAAGCGTACAATCGCGACCCTTTTGGCTCCTATGCTGACAATCATGGCCCACAATGCNTCGGCGGGTAGCTCCCGCTATGAATTAACCCAGNTGATCAAGCTCGCGCTGCCCTTGGTTGCTGCGCAGCTTGCGCAGATGGGCATGGGTGTAGTGGATACCATCATGGCAGGTCGAGTGGGGGCCCTAGAGCTTGCTGGCGTTGCGCTGGGTGGTGCGGTTCTNTGGCCTACTTTGATGTTGGTTAGCGGCGTCGTCATGGCCACTACACCAATGATTGCCCAGCTTAATGGCGCAGGCAAAGTAACCGAAGTCGGTGAGGTGACCCGGCAGGGTCTTTGGATCGCGCTGGTGCTGGGTTCGCTGCTGGCCCTCGCACTGCAAAATGCGGGTTTGGTATATCGCGGCTTGGGGATCGAGGCCGATATTGTCGCGGTCACCACAGGTTACCTCGATGCAGTGAGTTGGGGCGTCGTGCCAGTGCTCGGCTATTTCGCCCTGCGCTACTTGTGCGAAGGCCTGTCTTGGACCAAGCCTGCCATGCTAATCGCGGGTGGGGGATTGCTGCTCAAAATACCGCTCAATTACTGGTTCGTCTTTGGCGGCTGGGGTATCGAGCCCATGGGCGCGGAAGGNTGTGGTTGGGCCACGGCGCTCATCATGTTGCTCGAGTTCCTTGCCATGGCNACGGTTGTGCAGTTCTCGCGCATTCGCAAAGTGGGACTGTTGCAGTGCTTCAGTCGACCCGATACCGCGCAGATCCGCACCCTGTTTAAACTCGGCCTGCCCATTGGCATGGCCACNTTTGTAGAGTTCGGCTTTTTTTCCGTCGTAACGCTACTCATCGGTCGTTTGGGGCCNGAGACCGTAGCCGCGCATCAAATCATCAACAATCTGAGCGGTCTCGTATTTATGGTGCCGTTGGGTTTAGGCATGGCCACATCGATTCGTGTCGGCTTCAATGTTGGCGCTGGCGATCTTGTTGCGGCNAGAAAAACTGGCTGGCTAGCCATGGCCACCAGTGCAGGATTTGCCGTCTTCTCTATCATCATCTTGCTGATCTTAGGCGACATGTTGATCTCGCTTTACACCGAGCAGCAGCAGGTGGTTGGCATCGCCACTAGTTTGCTGGGGATCGTTGCCTGTTTTTTGATTTTTGACGGCGTGCAGGTCAATGCCATGGGCGCTTTGCGCGGATTCAAGGATACCGCCGTNCCGTTCTTTTTCGCCTTTGGCTGTTACTGGCTTTTTGGATTTCCCGTCGCNTGGGCGCTTGGCTTCGGCTTTTTCACCGATTGGGACTTCGGCATCCACGGCTATTGGTTGGGGCTAGCGCTGGGTCTCGTCGCGGCGTCAATTGTGCTGGCCCTGCGTTTTCACAAAATCTCCCTCGCAGCGGTACGCCCAGCATGAGCGCATGGGTCTTACTCACCATAGCCGGGGCGTTTTTGCAGAATTTCCGCTCNTTACTGCAGCGGCAATTGACTGAAGACCTATCGGTAAATGGTGCAGCCTATGTGCGGTTCCTATTTGCCTTGCCCTTTGCGTGGCTTTTCTTGGCACTGTTATCTCAGGTCTCTCAGGTTGCCGCGCCAAGCCTGGACTTGGAGTTCTGGCTGTATGTGCTGTCGGGGGCCGTCACCCAAATCATCGCGACATCCGCCTTGGTCGCAGCGGTGAGTGGTTCGCACTTCGCACTGGGNACTGCATTGAGTAAAACAGAAGCAGTTCAGGCGGCTTTATTGGGTCTTGTCATTCTGGGCGAGGGTGTTGGGCCAATGGCTCTGGCTGGCATCGGCATCAGCCTGGTCGGCGTGTTTTTGCTGTCCGGCAATATCCGGCCCAAGGATTTGGTGCGAGCTGATCGTCGGGTTTGGTTTGGAGTGTTGGCAGGCACATGTCTGGCGCTTTGTTCGATTTGTTATCGAGGTGCCAGCCTCGCGCTGCTGGAATCGCCCCCTCAGGGCACGAGCTTTTCTCAAACCTTGCTGGTTGCTGCATGGACACTTGCCATCGCAGTCACCGTGCAAACTGCCGTCATGGGCATCTATCTGCGTATGTCTGAACCAGGCCAACTCACGGCAGTGGCTCACCGTTGGCGGCCGGCGCTCATGGTAGGTATGGTCGCTATGGCTGCCTCGGCTTGTTGGTTTACAGCGATGGCCATGCATAACGCCGCGATGGTTCGGGCGGTGGGCCAAATTGAGCTGCTTTTCACCTTGATTACGTCGGTGTGGTTGTTGAATGAACGTATCTCGCGCCGCGAGGTTTTTGGAATGGCCTTACTGGTGGCTGGTATATTGATGTTGATCTAGATTGGGGAGNGCAAATGAAAAACTTGTTGCCGGACAACGATGACGTCTTGGTTTTAAAGCACAGTGAAGAGGGTGGTAGCTGCTGGGGCGAGGTCGTGTTGAACCGGCCCGAGCGCAAAAACGCCATTGTCGGGCCGCTGGGCCGAGGNCTCGCCGACGGTATCCGCTTGCTTGATGATGACGAAGACGTGCAGGCCATTGTGCTTAGCGGCGCCGGCGGCAGTTTTTGCTCAGGCCTTGATTTAGCAGCATTCAATGATTCACCTGAACCCGAGTGGCTGGCGGAATTTTCGACCATCTGGCGCGGTGCCCATCGGGCACTGTTTGAGTGTGCGACACCGATCATTGGCGCCATGGAGCGGTATGCGATCAATGGTGGCGCGGCCCTTGCCATCGCTTGCGATTACTTAGTGGCGGGCGAAAAGGCTTTCTTGCAGGTTGGCGAGGTACAAATTGGTATGGCGGCGCCCTACAACATGGCTTGGTTGAATCTACGTCACAGTGAGTCTGTCGCTGCCCAAATCGCGCTTGTTGGCGACCGCATATCAGGTGTTGAACTTCATCGACTGGGCTTGGCCACAGTCTGTGTTGAAGACGCGGAAGTGATTCGTGAGGCTACGGATCTGGCGAAGCGCATGGCGACATTCCCCTTGGGGACTACGGCAAAAATAAAGCGAGGTATGCGTGCTCGCACGATCGTCTCAGCAGATGAGTGGTTTGATCGGCATACCACGGTAGCTGGACCCTCAGTAAAGCCGAGTTCGATGAAGGCAGGTTAATAAGGCTTAGACGATGCCGCGAGATTTGAGTTGCTGCCACTCCATGGCAAACCACGGTGTGGTGAGTGCCGTCTCATCGGCGATAAAGGCATCTACCTCCGCGGCGCTCATCCATCGGTAATCGCTGATTTCTTCAACGTTAATATGTGGCTCACCGCGATATTCACCAATGTACACCGAGCACAGTTCATGTTCTGTACCAAGGTCGCTGAAGTGGGCCGTGTACTCAAATTTATAGATAAAGGACATCGAGGTTGCGAACCCCAGCTCCTCTTGACTACGCCGCGCGATTGCATGGTCCATGGATTCGCCAACCCGCGGATGTGAGCAACACGAGTTAGACCAATAGCAAGGCCATAATGGCTTGCTGGCAGCCCGCTGGTGCACGAGCAATTGGCTCTGTTCGTTGAAAACGAACAGCGAAAACGCGCGGTGCAAGATGCCTCCATGTTTGTGGCAGTCGACTTTGCTTAGGGCGCCCACGGGCTCGTCGGCCTCGTTGACCAAAATCAGTGGCTCTGTATCGAAGGAAACGATCTCGGCCCTAGGATCTTCGAGATTTGTCATTCGGCTCTCGGCTGTTCATGTCGACTGGTGTGCGGGGACACTAGCTTACCCTCAATTATAAGTTTCACCTAAGCACCACACCGAAAAGCTTATAGTTAACGGGCAGTGATGGAGCGATAACATATGAGCCTGATGCCAAAACAACAGACAATTCAATTTGCCGACGTCGACCTATGCGTCTTCGAATGGGGTCAGCCCGGTGGCCAGCAGGTCTTGCTCGCCCATGCGACAGGNTTTCATGCGCGTTGCTGGGATCAAATCGTCGCAAAGTTGCCCGCTGATTGGCACATATTCGCGCTCGATATGCGCGGTCACGGCCGCTCAAGCAATAGCCAGCCATTTACNTGGGAGCAGTTTGGGCACGACCTGTTGCGCGTTTGCGAACATCTCAAGCTGAAAGATGCCATTGGGGTCGGNCACTCCATGGGAGGCCACTGTATTACCCACGTAGCAGGTCACAATGNCGCCTTTTTTCGACATCTAGTGCTTGTCGACCCCGTGATATTCGACCCACAGGCGTATGGCGAAAAGCGCGAGNTGGCGTCCTTGTCGGTAGAAGATCACCCGGTTGCCAGACGGCGCAATCACTTCGCNTCGGTGGACGAAATGTTGGACCGCTTTTCTGAACGCATGCCCTACAAAGTGTGGCAGCGTGAAGTGTTTGAAGACTACTGCCANTACGGGCTGTTACCCGTTGCTGACGGCGAGGGTTACGAGCTTGCGTGCCCGGGTTACGTTGAAGCGTCGATTTACCTCGGCAACTTCGATGCGAATCTTTATCAGCTCATTCGCAATATTGAGGTGCCGGCCATAGTGCTGCGCGCCAATCCTCGAGANCCGGACAGTAAGGAGATGGATTTTTCAGCCTCGCCCACGTGGCCGAAGCTGGCGGATCAGTTTCCCCNGGGNCAAGACGTGCATCTGCCAGAGTTGACGCACTTTATCGCGATGCAGGATCCTCAGTTGGTGGCGGATTTCATCATCGAAGGGGCCGCTGCGTAATAAAGGGAAGAGGGGAGAGTTATGAAGATCAGTGTGGCTATGGCGTTCAACGAGTCTACCGAACCTGNATTTATNAAGGATGCAGTGCAGTTGGTGGAAGCCAAGGGGGTGTACGGTCTCTGGGTGCCAGAGCATGTGCTCTTTTTCCCCGAGTACGCATCGACCTACCCCTATTCTGACGATGGCCGCTTGCCCGGCGACCCTGAAGGCCTGCTCGATCCCTTCACAGCACTGACATTCGCAGCCGCTCACACCGAGCGACTGCGGCTCGGCACAGGCATNTGCCTAGTACCGCAGCGTCAGCCGGTTTATACCGCCAAAATGGTCGCAGATTTGGATTATCTTTCTGGTGGCAGAGTAGATTTCGGTGTCGGCGTTGGCTGGCTGAAGGAAGAATTTGCCAACCTTGGCATGGACTTCGCTACGCGTGGACCGCGCACCGAAGAGTACTTGTTGGCCATGAAAGCCCTGTGGTCCGATGGTATTGCCGAATTCAGCGGCCAAAGNGTTGAGCTCAAGNCCTGCCATTTCAACCCCAAGCCCGTGCAGCGCCCCCATCCTCCCATCATTTTTGGCGGCGAGTCCGAAGCTGCCATGCGNCGGGTCGCGCGCCTTGGTGATGGTTGGTATGGCTATGACCTCACGCCGGCAGACTTGGCGGAGAAGCTGAATAGTTTGGACGCCGCGCTGTCGGGTAACGGCCGACGCCGGTCAGAGCTGCAGATCATCGTGGGGCCGAATCGTCATCCGGTGACACCGGNTACCTTGGCGGAATATGCTGCAACAGGCGCTGACCAAATTGTTGTGCCAGTGTTTGCGCGNACGCTAGAAAAACTTGAACAGCGTTTAGACGNCCTAATGGCGACTCAAGCAGNAGCATAGGNGCTACTGCTCGNGTGAAATGGCTAGTCGGTGAGAGCGGCCTGATATTCAGCAATTCTCGCTAAGTGGCCATCAACATTGGTTTCCCCTGCGTTGTGCGTGGCAATAGCTAAGTGGGTNCAGCCCATGCTTTGCCACGCTTGGGCATGTTTNACCCAACGCTGTGGCGAGCCACCGGCGTATTGAGCTTGGGCCTGAATGCCGAAGTCATCCATNCTCTTACCGAGCTCCTCTCGCCCTTGTTTGATCCGATCGATGCAGGCTTGTGCCTTTTCGTTGGCACCCATGAGCGGTATCCAGCCGTCGCCGAGTTTGGCNCAGCGATCCAGNAGTGCAGGCGCAGAGCCGCCGAACCAAACGGGAATGTTCTTGCTGGGGCGGGGTTTGATGCTGGCCTTATCGATACGGTGAAATTCGCCGTGATAGTCCAGTGAGTCTTCGCTCCACAGTCGACGCATCAGGTCGACTTGCTCGCTTTGGCGTTTGCCTCGATTGCGAAATTCTTCGTTTAGGCCAACGTATTCCACCTCGTTCCANCCCACGCCAATACCAAGCTTAAAACGGTTGTTGGANAGCAGGGCGACCTGAGCTGCTTGCTTAGCAGCGAGCACCGTCTGTCGCTGGGGTAAAATCATGATGGTGGTGATCATCTCCAAACGTTCCGTGACCGCTGCGATGAAGGCGAAGGTGGTCAGCGGCTCGTGAAAGGCTACGTCTTTGTCATAGGGNCCGCGGAATCCGCCTTCTCGGTNTGGATCGGCGCCGAGTACGTGGTCATAGATCAGCAAATGGGANATACCCAGCGCCTCCACCCCTTGGGCGAACGCCTTGATGTCGACCGGATTCGTGCCAATTTCGTTATGAGGAAACACNGCCCCCAACTGCATACCCTTTAGATCCATGTTCCCCTCCCGTTGTTACGCTTTCACTGTCGAAGACCTCTACCGTATTCGTCAATGCATCAGCAAAGCGGTTACTATACCGCCGTCTTTTTACCAGAGCCTCACTTGATGTCGGAATCGTCAGAAAACAGCGCGTTTTCCTTTGTTGATATGGAACACCAGATTCTCAATTTGTGGGCAGAAACGGACGCCTTCAAACAGTCGCTGGAAAAAACTAAGGGCAAGAAACCCTTCATTTTTTATGACGGACCGCCGTTTGCGACGGGTCTGCCGCACCATGGCCATCTGGTTGCGAGCACGATTAAGGATATCGTGCCCCGTTATTGGACCATGAAAGGGCGCTATGTCATGCGGCGCTTTGGCTGGGACTGTCATGGTTTGCCCATCGAGCACGAGATCGACAAACAACTTGGTATGTCGGCGCAGGATGCTGTAGCTAAGCTCGGTGTCGCTGGCTACAACGACGAGTGCCGGTCGATTGTGCAGCGCTATGTGAAGGAGTGGCGGAATACGGTGACGCGCCTCGGCCGCTGGATNGACTTTGATGATGACTACAAAACCATGGACACCTGGTACATGGAGTCNGTTTGGTGGGTTTTTAAGCAGCTGTGGGAAAAAGGCTTGATTTATCAGGGAGTGAAGGTCGTGCCGCTATCTACGGCGTTAGGCACACCGCTGGCGAATTTCGAAGCCACTTCTAACTATCAAGACGTGCAGGATCCTGCGGTNACGGTACTGCTTAAGCTCAAAGATGAAAATGCACATCTCGCTATTTGGACCACCACGCCGTGGACGTTGCCGTCTAATCTCGCGGTTTGTGTGGGATCAGATATCGACTACCAACTGGTGCAAGACGGTGATCGTCGCATCTACTTGGCGAAGGAGCGGGTGGCTCACTATCTGGGAGATAACCCTGTCGTTATTNGAGAGATAAAGGGNGGTGAGCTGGTAGGCCGTGCCTACGAGCCGATCTTTCCTTACTTTGCCGATCAGGTAGAGCTTGGTGCGTTTGTCGTGGTGAGCGATGGCTATGTCACCACAGATAGCGGTACGGGTTTGGTNCACCAGGCCCCGGCCTTTGGCGAAGACGATAATCGGGTGCTCAAAGCGCACGGCATTGAGGCCTTGGTATGCCCGGTTTCCCTGACGGGTGAGTTTACCGACGAGGTGCCAGATTTTGCAGGCCAGCATGTCAAAGAGGCGGATAAGGGCATCATTGCGGCGCTGAAAGGCAATGGCAGTTTGTACAAGCAGGAAGTGATTCAACACAGCTATCCCTACTGTTATCGCTCTAACACGCCGTTGATTTATNGGGCGATTCCGTCTTGGTATGTCCGCGTNACTTCAATNAAGGATAAGTTGCTGGCGGCTAACGCGCAGATCAATTGGGTACCCGAACACATTAAGGATGGCCGTTTCGGCAACTGGCTNGACGGTGCCATTGACTGGGCGGTATCGCGTAACCGCGTCTGGGGTACGCCGCTGCCGGTTTGGATTAACGACGTGACCGGGCATGCGCTGTGTGTGGGCTCGGTGGAAGAACTGGAACGTTTGAGCGGTGTACGAGTAACGGACTTGCACCGAGAGCATGTGGATGCNGTGACGTTTANCGTTGACGGTGAGGAGGGAACGTATCAGCGCATCGAAGAGGTGCTCGACTGCTGGTTTGAGTCGGGCTCCATGCCTTATGCCCAGCTGCATTATCCCTTTGAGAATGAAGATGTCTTTGCGGCNGGTTTTCCGGCGGAATTTATCGCCGAAGGTTTGGATCAAACCCGCGGCTGGTTTTACACTTTGACGGTACTTGGGGCCGCGCTGTTCGATAAACCTGCTTTTCGCAACGTCATCGTCAACGGCATGGTAATGGCCGAAGACGGCAAAAAGATGGCGAAAAGCCTGCGCAACTACACGCCGCCCGATGAACTAATGGAGGCCTACGGCGCAGATGCCCTCCGCCTGTATGCGATCAATTCTGGCTTAGTGAAGGGTGAAGAGCAGCGCTTTGCAGATTCTGGCGTGAAAGACATGGTCAGGCGCGCACTACTGCCCTGGTACAATGCCTTTTCTTTTTTGAAAACCTACGCTGCGATCGATAATTGGTCTCCGGACAAGGGTCAGCTAGCCGGCGATAACGTACTCGATCGATGGCTGCTGTCGCGGCTACAAACTCTTAAGAGCAATGTGGCGCGTGAGATGGAGGCTTACCGGCTGTACAACGTGGTGCCACAGTTGTTTGGATTTATCGAAGATCTAACCAATTGGTATATTCGTCTCAATCGTGGGCGATTCTGGGGCGAGGACATTACTCCGGACAAAGTCGCAGCCTACAGCACGCTTTATGACGTGCTGTTGGAGCTATCGAAGCTGATGGCGCCGTTTGCTCCGTTTTTGTCTGAGCATCTTTACCAGCAACTCGAAAACTTGGCGGATCGACCCGCCTCGCCCAGTTCCGTGCANTTGTGCGATTACCCGCTGTCTGAAGAAGGTTTGATTCAGCCCAATCTTGAAACTGCGGTGGATCGTATGCAGCAGGTGATTTTGCTGGGCAGACAAAAACGCGAAGAGGTCAAAATCGGTCTGCGCACGCCGCTGTCCAGACTAACGATCATCCATCGTGACGAAGCGCTGCTGCAAGATATGCGCTCACTCGAAAGCTACCTTCGCGAGGAGCTCAACGTACTAACAATAGATTACAGCGTTGATGAGTCGGCCTATATTGATCTGCAGGCGAAACCCAACTTCCCGCTGCTGGGCAAGCGCTTAGGTAAGCGGATGAAGGCCTTTAGCCAACAGATTGGTCAACTCACTGATGAGCAGATTGCGCAGCTGCAAAGCGCCGGTTCATTGACCCTACAGGCCGATGGCGAATCGGAAGTGTTTACGGCGCAAGAAATCGAGATCAAGCAGCAGGCAAAAGAAGGCACCAATACCCTGTCGAACAGTGAGATCAGCGTGGATCTGGACTGTGAGNTGACCCCTGNATTGGTGCGTAGTGGCTATGGCCGTGAAGTGGTCAANCGCATTCAGCGAGAGCGCAAGGAACGCGGTTTCGCNGTCAGCGATCGNATCAGCGTCGCCTTTCACGCCGATGGTGAATTGGCCCAGGCNATCGACGAGCATCGCGNATACATTATGGGCGAGACGCTAAGCCTGCAGCTTGATGCTGCCACGCATGCGCAGTCGGTTACTTCAGAGGTCGATGGCCAAGCCTTCAGCTTCGAGATTGAGAAAGCAAGCTGAGCGTGACGATACGACAGTCCAACGGGGTTTATCCATGAAGTACGAGTTCGTGCCTGCGATAGAAGGTTCTCGTGTTGATCATGTGGGCAGCTACCGGCGGCGGCTGCCGGTGAGCCTTGAACGCATGTACGAGAACACGCTCGATTGGCAGCACCTGCCGCATCTGCATAGTTCAAGCTTTACGTCTCTTACCATCGAAACAGCTGGGGCTTGGGGCTGGCGAGCCACTGTGATGTCTGGCGAGGGACAGCAAGCCGCGACAAGCTTGATCGAACTGAATCTTGATCGAGATGCGCGACGCTGGATCACGCGAAACCTCGCGGGACCCCACGTTGGCGCAGAGATCTGGACCCATGTATTTGTGGTCAGCGAGCGAGTCTTGGACATTGTCGTCGACTTCTTCGTGCCCGATGTGCCGGCCGAGGCCAAAGTAAAAGTTGGTCAGGCCTACGCAATGTCCTACGAGCGCCTGTACGACGAGGACGTAGAGATGATGACCGAGCGGCAGCGGCATCTGGATCAGCGCCTAGATGGCGTCGATGAAACACAGGTGTTGGACCTATGTTCCAGCATCACAGCGACGCTACCCCAGACGGTGACGCTATCTGGTAGGCGCTTTGTCCTTAACCGTTTAGACGCTGTGGATTCTGATGAGGAAGGCCAATGGGTCGTCTATCCGGCGCGATGTCCCCACCAACTTGGCTCTTTAGCGGGTGCGCCGTTGATCGATGGAGTCGTGCGCTGCCCATGGCACGGCTATAAATTTGATGTGCGCACCGGCGCCTGCATCAGCGGTAGTAGCTGTCAGTTTGGGCGCACGCCCAAGGTCACAGAGCAGGCGGGCAAGGTAACGCTGAGCTGGGTCTGAGTTGACAAGCTAAATCGTCCGCTCAATTGCCGGTAAATTTGCCCGTTTCTTTGTTGGCCTTGGCGGTAATGGCCGCCCCGCGGTCCTCACTGGTCGCAGCGAATAAGTTTTGATCCACATCCATATGCATGATCGCGTTGCCTAAGGCATAGGCCAGCTGGCTGGTTGACTGCTTAATCATTTGTGCAGCAATCGGCGGCTTGCTGGCGTACAGGGCGGCGACCTCCATCGTCTTAGCCATGAGGTTTTCCTCGTCGGTGAGGTGATCGAGGACACCCCAATCGTAAAGCGTCTGCGCATCTGCACGCTCAGCGCCAGCGACCAAGCGTTTGGCTCTGGCTGGGCCCACCAGCGAAACGATCAAGGGCAGGCTTTTCCACATGAGGTTGATGCCAAGATCTACCTCTGGGTATTCCATGAAGGCAGAATGACTGCCGACGCGAAAATCACAGGCGGTTGCGACGCAAGCACCGCCGCCCATCGCTGCGCCGCGCCATGCCGCAATGGTTATTTGATCAACGCCCAGTATCGCCTCAATCGCCCGTTCACCCATACGCGCTCTGCGCCTACGCTGCACTAAGGGCATTTCTGCAGTGGCGGGGGCGTCCTGTAAATCGGCACCAGAAGAAAAGTGTTTGCCTGCACCGGTGAGAATGACAACCCGTGTATCAGGATCCTCGCGCAGGCTCAGGGCAGCGTGCTCAAGTTCGGCTAAATGTGCGTGACTCAGCGCGTTGGCGCGTTCGGGTCGCTGCATAGTCAGGGTGGTAATGTACCCTTCTTGGGACAGCGTCACATATTGGTAGTTAGCGATGGCGTCATTTTTCATGAAGTCATCTTACGATGAGGAACCGGAAATGTAAGCGTGTGATTGGCGACCCAGCAACGGACCGAAATTAGGGAAAAGCTAACGGCTGTGTCTTGGTTTTTGCTGACCAAGCGAGCAAAAAAAAGGCGGAGACTTTTGCAAGTCTCCGCCTTTGAAGGATGGGAACCTCCGAGGAGGGGAGGGAGAGGAGTTTCGGAAGTTCCCTTTCTTCAGCGGAGCGTTGCCACTTAGCCGCTGAATTAAGCCATTGTTACTCAAAGTAACAATAAGTGCAACCCCTTTGTGCAATAAGGTAGCTGTATTTTTTGTTCTTTGATTATGCGAAGAATTTCTATCAAAAACGCACTAATTTGGTGAAAAGTGGATTTCTCCGCTCATTCATCAAGGGAGAATATGACCTAAAACCGCTCTTTAGCACCGAAACTGTGCACTTTTTCTTTTTGCCCCTGTGTACAATGTATCGCCGTGGGTAACCCCCTTTCGTCGTCGCCCGCTTTTTTTTGGCCCGCACAAGGGAATTTTGATGTCAAAACTGTCAAAGCCGTCTTTATCGCCCACCTCGCACCGCTTTTTTTCTCAGCGGCTGCGTTTGCACTTTGTCGAGTGGGGAGATCGTGATGCGCCGACCGTCGTGTTGGTACACGGGGTACGTGACCATAGCCGCACCTGGGATGACTTGATCGCGCGAATGTCCGCCTCCGGCGACTATCACTTTCTCGCGCCTGATCTGCGGGGTCATGGCGATTCTGATTGGGTGCAAGGGTCGGGTTATCGCTACTTCGACTACCTCTATGACCTTCAGCAACTGATCGAACAGAACAATTTCGGTCCTGTGTGGCTAGTAGGACACAGCCTTGGCGGTGCCATTGCCGCGTTTTTTGCCGGTGTTTTCCCAGAGCTAGTCAGTAAATTGGTTTTGCTCGAGGGCATTGGATTGTGGTCACGTGAAGACGCAGATGCGGGTATTGCGGCGCAAATCCGCGAGTGGAGTCGACAGACACGCGAACTTGCTGGGCGCGAGCCGCGACGCTACGCAGATCTAGAAACAGCCTATGTGCGCATGCGGCAAGCTAATCCCCAACTGAGTGCTGAGCAGGCCTTTCATCTCACCCAGCATGGGGCGGTGCAACTGGAGGAAGGGCAGTTCACGTGGAAGTACGATCAGTACACCTACAACTTTCTCGGTGTTGGGTTGGCAATCGATGAAATTATCGAGTTGTGGCGCAGCATTAAGGCCCCAACCTTGCTCATCAACGCGTCGAACGGTTTACAAAATCGGACTGGGCAGGACGATACGCTGCAGTATTTTAGGCAGGTTGAACTCCACGATATCGCTGAAGCGGGTCACTGGATACACCATGATCAACTCGAGCAGGTGGCGACATTGATGGAAAATTTTTTGCGCCGGGAATAAGCCTGGCAGGACTTGTGAAAGGAGCGCTAGCCTTTGGCGCGTAAAAAGGCGATCACATCCGTATTGCAGCCGCGGAACTGAATTCGAGCCGCTTTGCGCTGCAGCTGAAAGTCGTACATCGGGTCGTAGTACTCGCGCAGCAAATAACTGATCCAACCTCGGTGATCGGCTTTTCCGGCAAACGCCTGCTGCAGCCGCAGGGTTAGATCCGCTAGCCGCGCGCCGCCAAGCCGACGCTTGATGCGCAGCAATGCCTCTTCGTATCGCGCCAGTAGGTCGGTCGGCGTCAGGCCAGCGCGCCGATGATCATCAAGCGCTTCGGCGACATATTCTTTGTGAATATGCTCGACACGTTCTTCAAAACTTGCCTCTACCAAGGCGATGGGAGCCTGCTGCATCCGCTCATGCCATGCCTGAGGGAGTCCAATACGACCGATGGTGCGGCTTTCGTCTTCAACAATCAGGCGCTCACCGGGAAGGTTGAGGTATGCCGATGCCAAGGCGCATTCGAAGGTGACGGGTGTGGGTTGAGGTGTCAGTCGACGACCAAAGGTTGAGCCTCGGTGGTTGGCGAGGCCCTCCAGATCAATACTGTTGGTTAAGGTTTGAATCAGCGGTGTTTTTGCCGATCCGGTGCGCCCGCTTACCAGCCACCACTGTTTGTCCGGGTGTGCCAGCACGTGCAGCGAGCCTGCGCGTATTGCTTTAAAGCCACCGGCCACTCGTTCGCGCTGCAGGCCTTGGTCGGCCAGCCATTGTTGTGCTAGTGCAGAGCGCTGTCCGCCACGCCAGCACATAATTTGGGCATCAGTATTTGCGACACAGTATTCCTGCCACTGCGCAATGCGGGCTTCTTTGACAACGCCGCTGACCAACGTATGACCGAGTGTTACTGCAGCATCGTGTCCGTCTTGCTTGTAGGCAGTGCCTACTTGTTCGCGCTCCTCATCGTTCAAGATCGGGGCATTGAGGCTGTTGGGCAGCCTGCCCTGGCGAAATTCGACAGGCGCACGCACGTCCAACAGCGGTGGCTGTGTTTTCAGCAGCCCCAGAACGGCAGCGCTAGGGGATGTTGTCGGTGATGTTGGCACCGTCTTCAAAAGATTCCAGATGAGTTTGCAGTATGTCGATGACGTCGCTGCGCTCTTGGGTGCGCGCGAAATACAACGCCCGTTTTTGCAGTTCGATGGCCTTGGGGAAGTTGCCGTTGGCCGCATAAGTAGCAGCCCAGGTATCTAAGTACTCTGGGTGCGTCTGCACCTGCTTATTGCTGCGCATCATTTCGTCCATGATGGCCTGGGCGTAGTTGGGTTTATGCAAACCTTTTTGATCGGATACCGCGAGCGTCCATGCCACCTCGTTGACGACGGCGGCATTCCCATGGTGACTGGCTTGCACTTGGTCCACTGCTTTCTTATACCAGCGAACGGCCCTACGGGCGGAACGCCGGACCTCCACGCCCTTGGCATAGAGGTTACCGATGACCACCATGGCTTCTGGATTATTCGCATCGGCGAGTTCGCGCAACAGCGGCATAAGTCGTGTTTGGGATTCTCGCTGATTAGAGCCCGCAATGTAGCGGGCGTAGCTGATGACGGCCTTGGGGTTACGCAAATCTGCCGCTCTGGCGAAATAGCGGTTAGCTAAGTCGTCGCTCTTGGGCAGTCTTGATCCGCGCTGATACTGACTGGCTAGATAAATATAGGACTCGGCATGACCAAGCCCGCCAGCTTGTTGCAGCAGCGCCAGCGCCTGTTCTTGCTTGTTCTTCGGGCTCAATCGCGGGTCGTCGTTGCCTGAAGATGGTTGGGTATGGGTGTCCTCTAACAGCCAGCGCCCAAGGGTATACATAGATTCCGTCGAACCTAGATCGATCGCCTTAACATGGTTCTCAATGGCTTTTCTGACCATCTCCTGGGCGGTCGGCTGTGGTGCACTATCGTCACTAGGCTCTTTTTCGATCACTCCAGATTGATACCAGTAGATGCGGGCCAGCAGCGTATGGGCGAGCAGGTTGGGTTCTCGGCTCGCCATTTCTAACCATCCGACGGCGGATTCGTAGCGACGCTGGCCGGCCAAATAAGTACCGATGGCAGCGCGTGCAGCGGAATCGTTGCTGTCCGCCAATATACGTAGGATTTCCCACGGGTCTTCTGAATCATTTGTAGCGTCAGCCCCAACGGCGGACGCGAGGGCGGAAAGATCAAAATAGCGGCTCTTTACCGGGCTTGTCGCGTTCTCGCGGTAAAGTAGCTGTAGCTGTAGTGGCTTTGAGCCATTGCTTTGGTAAATGCCGCCGACCATGGTTTGGCCGTCTTGCGTGAGCGTTAGCACCGCGTCTGCGCGGCTCATGACACGGTAGGGTTGCATCTGACTGCCATCGCCGCTGGCAAGAATCGTTTGTCTGTGCATTTCGAATGCGAGGGCGTGCGTCTCAATGGCTGCCGCGGCATCGAGGTGCTGGTAAAAGGTGATGAGTGCGTGATGGCCGGTCAAACTGCTCGGGTTTCGCTCGATGAGAGCTGAACCTAACGCGCCCATGGCCAGTGGCTCATCAGCACTCAGCGCCAGTACGCGGGTTTCCAGCGAAGTCATTTGGCCCAACTGCTCGGCAAAATCCGGCAGCGCTAGATACGCGTCGACATCTTCAGCCGCGCTGGTGTTAAGAGCGCCCGGGGCTTGGGTATTGCTGGCTAAACTGCCGCTGGTCGCTGCACATGCGCTGAGTAATAGGGCGCTGCACAGGGGAAGCAAGACCGGGGCGACGTGGATAGACATCAGACATTTATAGCATCCCGAACGCGCCGATGAAATAACACCGCAGCGGACATTGCCGAACTCAGCAAAACAGCCCTTGGTNGTCGTGAATNGTTTTTTTGGTGCGTCAGCAATGGCTAGTTTGCATAAACTGCGACGCGGCTGACGGCGCGCGACAGAANGGTTGTGGCATTCGGCTCAGTGGTTACACTGAGACGGTCAGCTCACGGAGGTCAGTNAATGTCATACCTAGCGAAAATGCAGCTTCCAAACCCCGCCGATGCACTGCCGGGACGACCAGAAACCATGCCGGTGCCNCAGAGTCACTTCGTGCTTGGCCAGACGCTGATNGGACCGTTCCCAAANGGCTGCAAGTCAGTGCAGTTCGGCATGGGATGCTTTTGGGGCGCCGAGCGAAAATTCTGGCAAATGGGCGGTGTCTATACCACNGCAGTGGGTTACTCAGGCGGCTTTACCGAAAACCCAACCTACGAAGAAGTTTGCTCTGGGGGCACGGGTCACACAGAAACCGTGNTCGTGGTGTACGACGATTCTGCCGTGAGCCTTGCAGAACTGTTGAAAATGTTCTGGGAAAGTCACGATCCAACCCAAGGCATGCGTCAAGGCAACGACNTGGGNACGCAGTATCGCTCGGCGATCTACACNTACGACGATGAACAACTCGAAGTGGCCCAGGCCAGTCAGGCGTTGTTTCAGGATGCTCTGATGGCTTCAGGCTACGGGCAGATTACGACGGAAACTGTGGCGTCTGGGCCGTTCTATTATGCTGAGCACTTCCATCAGCAGTACCTTGCCAAGGTGCCCAACGGCTATTGTGGACTTGGCGGTACTGGGGTTGGCTGTGACATTGCACCGCTGGCNAGGCTGAATATGACNAGCGCTGGGTAGCCTGACTTAAGTCAAACGAGTGCGCGTTTTATCGCAGCGCGCGCAGCGCTGCACACTCACCAACTGACCCTGCTTAACATCGAACTGTTTCTTTGGCTCGTCCTGCCACTGATGAAACCCCGACCGGCATAGCGTGCTGCCGCTGCCGCGCTCTTTGCGTCGCTGCTTGCGAAATTTATTCAGATCCGTCGGCTTTTCCATCTTGATCTCATCGGCTGTCGCGGCGTGCTCGCACATCGGCGACTTAGGAGTCTAACTGCTCAGCGTGTCATTGAAACTCGGTTGGCGGTAGGGAATGTCGCAGGTAACATGCCGCCGCATTTACGATCGAGCATCTTTAATGACTTCACATGGTATCGGGATCGACTTTGGCACCAGTAACTCCGCCGCTGCTGTCTTTGATGGCGAGCACGTGCGGTTGGTGCAACTGGAAACCGCCGATGCCATTATCCCTTCGGCCACCTATATCGACCGTGCGCTTGNGTCGAAAACTGGCCAAACCGCCGTTGACCAGTACATTNTTGACAACACGGGTCGCACCGTCGAGATGGTGCCGGAGGTTATTGGCGAGACCAGTCAATTTGTAGAAGGCGCAGGGGATGGCGGNGGCCCTGGCGAGGTCGAAACCGCGACGGAAAAAATCTATGGCGCGGCGGTGACTGACAGCAGCCTTCAAGGGCGATTGTTTCGGGGCACCAAACGGCTGCTCGGTGATGAGGATGTGCGCCGGCTGATGGTGTTTGACCATCCGTTTCGGCTCGTCGCACTCATTACCCCTTTGTTGCTGCGAATACGGCAGAGCATCGAGGCCGATGTAGGCTCAGTGAGTGGNGCAAACCTTGGCTATCCAGTGAACTTTGAAGGTCGCGATGCCTTCTCTAATCAGTTGGCTCTGAGCCGCTTGGGGGAGGCTTTTGGTTACGCCGGTGTAAAAGAGCAGCATTTTTATCCCGAACCCATTGCTGCCGCGGTGAGTTTTTTGCACAGCAATGCTGACGCTCAAGGCGAGACACTGCTGTGCTTGGATTTCGGCGGCGGTACGCTGGATTTTTGCGTGCTGCGTCGGCAAGGCCAAAGTTTCTCCGTGGTCGCCACACATGGCATTGGGCTAGGTGGCGATCATCTCGATCAGATTCTGTTTCGCGA
>PBTJ01000022.1 GCA_002726925.1 Gammaproteobacteria bacterium
GATATCCACTTACGCGCATTCAAGGTCGCAGTCTTCGTCGGCTGCATACTCGCTGCCATCAATCACGGCGACGCACTGCTTGCGAATGCGATGACCCCGGGCAACTGGCTAAAAGTGCTGTTGACCTTCTGCGTGCCCTACTGCGTGTCTTGGTACTCGGCGATAAAAGCCAACTCTTCCAACGCTTAAGCCGTGATGCCCGCCTCTGTCACGGGATCTCCAGCAACTCGGACATGCCGCATGACACGTGGCTTGGCATAGTCGTAAGGTCGAGCGCGATGCAGCACACAGCGGTTGTCCCACATCACAACATCGCCAGGTTCCCATGTGTGGGCAAATACCCTAGGCGACTGACAGGCGAAAGTCGTTAGGCGCTCAAGCAGTGCCTCAGACTCAGCCTCCGATAGCCCCGGAATGCCATGAGCATGGCGTCCAATAAACAGGGCAGGACGCTGGGTTATCGGGTGCACTTTGACCAGTGGCCGCAATGGGATGTCTTGGTCGCTCAAGCCATAGGAAGCCCCCACGGCGGGATTGTGCCCGACCTTGGCCTGACTGTAGAACAACGAATGATAAGCAGCTAGGTCAGCGATTTGATCGCGAGTTTCATCATCGAGGACGTCATAGGCCGCGCGCATATCGGCCCACTCGGTTTGGCCGCCCTCTGCTGGCACCACCTGAGCAGCCAAAATCGAGGCCCGGGCAGATAGTGGCATATAAGTGCTGTCGGTATGCCAGCCTTCATTGCCTTTCAAAATCTGAAAGTGATCGCTATTTGGATCAACCGCGCTACCGTCTACCTTGCGATTACTGATCGGCACTGACTTACGATCCGCAACAAACTCTTCGAGGTCACCGATACGCTCCCCCAGCGCGACATGGGCTGGCTCTTCCACATGCTGATTCGGAAACACCAGCACTGCATGCTCATACCAAGCCGCCTCGATAACAGCCCACTCATCATCCCTCAGGCGATTCAAATCCACCCCTGAAACCGTCGCGCCAAAAGCCGTCGTCTGGGTCATTTGTATAGGCTCAATCTGCATACCTGCCCCCATTTCGTCTTGTAATTACACTTAGCTGGAGCCAATGGACAATAAATTTTCCACAGGCCGATAGAGTTCTTCCAAATAGGCCACGTCTTCGCTAGCGAGTTCAATGGCCGCTGCCGCCACCAGATCATCCAACTGGCTAACCTTGGATACGCCAACAATGGGCGACGTCACTTCAGGCTTGCTCATAAGCCAGGCAACGGCAATTTGCGCAGGCGAGCACTCATACTTGGTCGCGGTCTCGATCACGCGCTCAGCGATTGGGAATACATGATCGCCGTGATAAAGACTTTCCGTACGCTTGCGATCTTGTCCCTGTGATCGATTGGTGCTGCCGCCGCCAAACCCACCCTGGTAGGACCCCGCTAAAATGCCACGCGCCAGCGGTGACCAAGGTGTAAGCGCCACGCCAGTGCTGGCACAGTATGGATTCATTTCGCGCTCTTCCTCTCGGTATACCAAGTTATGGTGATTCTGCATCGACACAAATGGCGTCCAGTTGTTCATCTTCGCCGTGAGCTGCAGCTCGGTAAACTGCCAAGCAAACATAGAAGAGCCGCCGAGATAAAGCACCTTGCCAGCTTTCACAGCATCGTGAAGCGCTTCTAAAGTTTCTTCGATGGGCGTTTGCGCAGAACCCGGAATACCGTGTGGGTGGCGGTGAATGACCAAGTGATCAATATAGTCGTGGCCTGTGCGCTGCAAGCACGCGGCGATACCCTCACGAACATGCTTGCGTGACAGCCCTCCTTGGTTGGCGCCGCGGCCCATGGGCATGGCGATTTTCGTCGCCAGCACGTACTCATCGCGAGGCAACAGCTCCTTTAACAGCGCCCCGACAACTTCTTCAGAGGCCCCGAGACCATAGATATCGGCGCAGTCAAAGTAAAAAAGACCATGGTCTATGGCTGCTTTAACGATGGGTTTCGCCTCATCCAGCGTCAGCGTCCAGTCGCCTTGGTGCCCACGACCGGGAATACCAAAGTTCATGGTGCCGAGGCAAAGCTCAGACACGCGAAGACCGCTTTTACCCAATTGAACCGCTTCTAACATCCCTCTCCCTCATACTTAGTGCTTAAATCTCAGACCGCTTTTATAACAGAAATCCGACACCTCAAGCGCCCCTCCCATTTCCTCAAAGCCACAGGCTTTGCTAACGTTCGTCGGTTAAAAAAATAAGAGCAAAATCATGAATCAGTCCATCGCTGTTGTGGGCGCCGGCATCTGTGGCCTCTTTACTGGCCTTTCGCTCGCGCGCAAAGGTTTTGACGTCACGCTGTTTGAGCGCGACGTGCCACCACCAGAAGGCAATGCGGAAGAGGCCTTTTTCTCTTGGCAGCGCCGCGGAGCTGCACAGTTTCGCCACCCTCATGCATTCCTTGGCTTGATGTGCAGCGTGCTGGGCGAGAAGTATCCGGACCTGCTGGACGAGTTGCTGGCAGCTGGCGCGCGCAAACTGACTTTTGAAGACATGGTGCCCGATCATCTGAGAGACCAATATCAGCCAGAGGCCGGCGATGAAAAACTATGGATGCTGCTATGTCGGCGAGCAACGATTGAAACTGTGCTGCGCCACTACGTTGCCCGCGAATCNAACNTGCGNATTCAAAGCCAGACCTATGTTACCGATGTCCTCGTCGANGAAGNNCAGTCGGTGCAAGGCGAACCAACTCTCACCGTCACNGGCTTGGAGTTNACNGACCGNCACAANCAAAANNCNAAGTCGACCCACAGNGCAGACNTCATCNTCAACGCATCCGGCAGAGCNGATAANTTCTATCANTGGCTGCAGCACAAGGGTGCGGANATTNTCGANCAGCGCGACGATGCAGAGATTGTCTATTACACCCGACACTANGCNTTGAANGAGGGCGTTACCGAGCCGAAGCGCGACAGCGAGAACCCATCTGCNGGTGATCTGGGNTATTTGAAATACGGGGTTTTNCCNGGTGANAACGGTCATTTCGCCATCATCGTNTGTCTGCCTAATGACGAAANGGAACTACGCGAAGCGGTGAAAGACGGNGACAAGTTCAANCAGATTTGCATGNANATTCCNGGTCTCGTGCCNTGGATAAACCCCGCGGCCGCNACNCCCACCACGGCGCCGTTTGGCATNGGCGANATCCACGCGGTNTGGCGGGACTACATTCCAAGCGATGAAAGTCCCAAATTGTTGAACTACTTCGCCGTTGGCGACGCCGCAGCTCGCACCAATCCGCTCTATGGNCGCGGCTGCAGCACGGGCACCCTNCANGCCCACTTACTCAGCGAANTACTCAGCAGTGAGNCAGATCCNTGGCANCGNGCNCTNGCTTTCAAAGCCAAAACCGAAGAAGAAATCNNACCCATCTTTAANGCCAGTCTCANNGAAGACAAAAACGGCATTAAGAANGCCGCTGCNGCTCGNGANGGNCGCAGNTTAGATNGNGCTAAATCNATCAAACATTGGTTTGNTCTNGCCTTTGGCGANGCCTTGNTAGCGGCGGCCAAGTACCAGCTNCACGTNCACCGGGGCATCATGCGGACCGTAAATCTGGTNGAAAAACCCGGCANCTTNTTNAAAGACAAGCGCATCAGAAATACCGTGTTTCGCTATATGCTGCGCGGTCGCAAAAGGAATGCCGCCGCGCGCATTCAGCGCAGCGCNAGCCGCGATGAAATGATAAAAATCGTTGGNGAACCGACGTAACACNCGAACATNGANNACAGTTCGATAAGCANTCAAAANCANTTNTTCNAGGAATCGCATAATGAAAAATTTATTCTCAGTCGATGGCAANGTTGTCGTGGTCACCGGCGGCTCGCGNGGGATCGGCGAAATGATTGCCGCGGGCTATCTGGCCAACGGCGCCAAGGTCTACATCACCTCGCGCAAAGCAGCGGTTTGCGATGCAACCGCCCAGCGATTAGCCGAANNTTGGGGNGGAGAATGCNTCTCGATCCCAGCCGACATGGCAACCCTAGAAGGCATCGAAGGNTTTGTCAGCGAGCTATCCNGCAANGAATCTCACGTNGATATTCTGGTAAATAATGCCGGCGTTGCTTGGGGCGCACCNCTAGAAGAATTCCCTGAAGTGGGCTGGGACAAAGTCATGGACACTAANGTGAAGGGCGTCTTTTTCTTNACCCAGAAGCTGCTNCCGCTGCTGGAGCAAAATGCCNCGCATGACNCCCCCTCACATGTCATTAACGTAGGCTCTATAGACGGAATAAAAACACCGATCTTCGACAATTTTTCTTATGGCCCCTCAAAGGCCNCCGTACACCACCTCACCCGCGTGCTGGCGGCACACCTGATTAAGCGCAACATTATCGTCAATGGTATCGCGCCAGGACCCTTCCCCACTTACATGCTCAGCGCAGGCGTCGGCGCGGGCGGTGATACCGAGAACACCGACTGGGACGCGGTGGGCAAAAGTAACCCTAGAGGCCGCGTCGGCAGCCCGGAAGATATTGCCGGTCTGGCCATATTCCTCAGCTCTCGTGCCTGCGGCTTTACTGTCGGCGATGTGATTACTTGCGATGGTGGCTCGGTCGTTTCCTGAGAGGTTACTGTAGTTCGCGTTTTTGAATGCCCGACGAATACATGGCAATGAGGCGCTGATCTTGTTCGTAGTTGGCTGCCGCAGTGGTGGGAATNGACTCGCGTAGCGTCTGCACCGCTTGATCTACCAACTTGAGCTCGACAAGCCCCGCTTCATCTTTGGGAGGTTGCTCAACAAGCCGAGCCAGTCGATGGATCAACGCTTCACAAATTTCTGCGCTCTCAGAAAACTTGCCTGCCCATGCGCAAAACGCCATATAAATATACAGCGTCTCTCGAAGACCAAAGTAGCTGACCTGACTGGCGTCTAAGGGTGTCGCGACGGCGACCTGATTCAGCTGTGCCACGCCTTGGCTCATCTCCGCCAGAAACGCTCCATACTTGGGCGCAAGCGTCAGTCCATNACTGCTGCGCTCTAGGCAATGGTAGTTGGCCTTTTCCCCACGATCAGACTTGATAACAAGATGCGATAGCGTTGCACAGCAGGCAACCCACGTTTTATAGCCGCTGACCTTGGTTTCTCCGTCCACAATCTTGGACGTAACACCGGGCAGCGGAGGGTCGCCTTTGCGGTCTTCAGATACGGCGAATGCGGCCATGCTGTCAGCAGGCAGCTGCGCAAACGTGTGTCGTAAGGCGCACTGATAGCCTGCCACAAACACCCAAGCCAGCCGATCTGCCAGCAACCCCCCTTGCACCGCCTGAGCTACTCGCGAGGAAAGCGGGGCGACNTGTTGCAGCCACATGTCGGCAAAAGCCCGCTCATCCGATAGCACTGCCTCTGTGTGACGGCTGAGTGCGTCGGCATAGTCAATGCTCATACCGGTGCTACCCCGCGAACCTGAAGGCGATGGATTAGACGGTGATTATCGCCGTGGTCGTGTACCGCGTAATGGAGTAGGCATCGGTTATCCCACATCACTAAATCCCCAGCTTGCCATTGATGACGCGCTTGATATTCCGGGCGCACACAGTGCTCATAAAGATAATCGAGCAGCACTTTGCTCTCTTGTCGCGACCAGT
Organism: Gammaproteobacteria bacterium; assembly: GCA_002726925.1. Classification (GTDB taxonomy): domain Bacteria; phylum Pseudomonadota; class Gammaproteobacteria; order Pseudomonadales; family Azotimanducaceae; genus UBA4421. The sequence continues at coordinate 5,623 of PBTJ01000022.1, forward strand.
CGCGAAACTGCCGGGTAAAGGCACGGCANACGTAGAGCGCCCGTTCACCGCTCTCATCGTGGGTGCGCACTACGGGGTGATCGGCTTCAGACGCCTGATCAGGGTCTTGCCCATACAGCCGCGCAAGGTCTCTCGCCGAATGCTTCGCAATCAACGAATCCACCAGAGCTTTCATGCCAACACTGAGTTCTTTATAGGCCAAAACTTGATTGGCAAAGGCCGTTTCACCGCCAATGGCTGGGGCTTCCAGCGCGTAAAGCATGGTGAGCTTAGGCGGTGCCGGGTCGTAGGTCATGTCCGAGTGCCAATGCTGATTTACATCCCGCGACTTACCGCGGTTTCGCAGCTCAATAATGTTGGGGTAGCCGGGCAAGCTGCCATAGGGAAACGGTATGAGTTCGCCCCAATGCTCGGCAAAGGCAATTTGATCGTTAGGCGTTAGCACTTGCTGAGGAAAAACCAGCACGTGATGCTCACAAAAGAGTTGGTTCAACTCTTTTGCCGTTTCTGCATCGATGGTGCGCACATCCAAATCTTCCACTACCGCCCCCAAGGGCGCGGCCATCTGCCTTACGCGCATTAGAACTCCCCAATAAACTTCAGCTGTATCTTAACCACAACTCGGTCNATTTTGCCGGTGCAAAACCGGTCANACATCGCGGTACACTTTTGCGTAGAAACGCTGGAGCAGCCTCATGCCGTTAAGCACCGACATCATTGGTGAGCAAACCCAGACAGTGGAGCATCAAGTGGATGCGCGCTGGCTGATGGCCTATGCCGCCAGCCTCGGCGATCTGAATACGCGCTATATGGACACCACCAAAGCGATTGCCGGACACCCAGTGTTTCCCGTCTGCCTCGAGTGGCCTTCCATACTCGAGACCCGTCAGCTGGCCGGTAGCCATAGTCTCACCGACACCGAATCCGCCATGGGCGTACACGCCGCCCACGATCTGCATATCTACAGACCCATAAGCGCTGGCGAGACACTGCACACTAAAGCCACAGTTGTGGATGTTCAGAGCATACGGCCCGGTGCCGCCTCGGTAATGCGCTTGGATACTTGGGATGAGCAAGATGAGTTAGTTTGCCAAACCTACCAAACCAGNATTTATCGGGGGGTTGAGGTCACGCGCAGCGGCAACTCACTTGCCATGATGACGCCGACGCTGCCTGCCCAAGCCACCGCATTTGAATTAGCAAAAACCGTCACGATCACAGTTGATGGCGGGCTGGCTCACAGCTACAGCGAGTGCGCACATATTTGGAATCCCATTCACACCGACAAAGCAGTTGCCCTCGCAGCAGGCTTACCCNACATCATTTTGCACGGCACCGCGACACTGGCGCTGGCGGTCAGCGCCCTAGTTGATCACTGTTTAGGTGGAGAGCCTGATCGAGTCACACGGCTCGGCGGACGCTTCGCCGCCATGGTGCTGATGCCAAGCGACATTCAGCTTGAGATNGGTCATCCAGTAGACGGCTGCATCGGCTATCGCGTGCTGAATGCCCAGGGACAAGAAGCCATCAGCCAGGGCTTTTTGGCGTATCGATAACCAAAACTTCTGCTCTAGAGAAAGCCTTTGGAGCGCCTTTACTCCGCTCNCGCTCCACCCTAGGCGACAGATTCCAAGTCTTTCACATGGTTTTCTTTCAAGGCATTGATTGAAAACCACGTCAACACATTGGCTAATGCAATATAGCCNGCAACCCACATCGAACTGCCGGCGAAGACGAGCAAACTGGTTGCGATGATGGGTGCAAAACCACCACCTAAGATTGCCCCTAACTGATAGCCCAGCGAAGCCCCGGAGTACCGGACTTCGGTACTAAAGAGTTCTGCAAGCAGCGCAGCCTGGGGGCCATACATCATAGAAACAAATATGTGGGCGACAGACAAAGCAAAGGTAATCAGCAACCAGTCACCGGTGTCGATCAGCGCGAACATGGCGAAAGCCCATAAGCCGGTCAAAATTGCCCCCAACTTATAGATNCCGCGACGCCCATGACGATCCGACCAAGCACCGAAAANAAAGTTCGCCGGTATCGCAAACATGGTGCTGATCAGCACCGCGGTCAGCATGTCGGAACGGGCAATATTCAACCCTTCAGGGTCGTTGCCGTAGGAGATAATCCATGCCACGCAGATATAAAACGTCACCTGTACGCCCAAGAACGATCCCGCAGCCAGGCCAATTTCACGAGGATAGGTTTTGAGCGCCTGCACGACTGGCGAGCGTGGTTTCGCTGCTGCAGGCTCTGACGCTTCCGCCAGCTCTTTGAATGCCTCGGTGTCTTCAAGTTTTAGCTGCACGTAAAGACTCAAACCAATGAGCAGGACGCTTGANATAAAGGGTACGCGCCAGCCCCAATCCATAAAGGCCTCATCGGACAAGTTACCGCTTACCGCTAGGAAGGCGAGATTCGCCAGTACTAGGCCAGCCGGTGCGCCTACCTGCGCAAACGCGCCATAAAATCCGCGCTGATTTGNGGGCGCATTCTCAGTCACCAACAACATCGCACCGCCCCACTGACCACCCACAGCCAATCCCTGCACAAAGCGCAAAAATATCAGCAACAGTGGCGCCAGCGGCCCGATGTCAGCGTAGCTTGGCAGCAGCCCAATCAACGTTGTGGCGACACCCATCATCATCAGTGCGGTGACCAGTGCGGCCTTACGTCCGACTCGATCACCAAAATGACCGAACACCACGCCACCCACCGGACGAGCTAANAAACCCACGGCGAAGGTACTAAAGGAGGCGATGAGGCTTACATAACGCGGCATGTCCTCAGCGAAGAATAGTGTGGGGAAAACCAGCGCCGCCGCCGTACCGTAAATAAAGAAGTCATACCACTCAATACTGGTGCCGCCCAGTGCNGTCATGGCAACCGTTCGCATGGAACGCGCAGTCGGTTCCACTTTCGCNGTACCTGATTGCTNTGCNGGTGCTTGATTTTCGTTCTGATCGCTCATGGAGATCATTCCTTAATTCGTTCAACTGGCTGTATAAAAATGCGGAAAAAGGAGCGCAAACAGCCGGACTTTCAAANGCCGACCCGTGCTTTTCTCAGCGAAGAAAAAGTGTTGTNTTGAGCAATTGGATTCCCCTCCGCCTCNCACTTNCGCCATGATAACCCATCGTTCCACAATGACGAGTCGATTCGGCCAAATCATGATCACCCGATTACTGTTGCTTAGNGTTTTGCTGGCGGGCCAAAGCANCCTTTTTGCAGAAACTCCTTTGCGTATCGCCGTTGCCAGCAATTACGCCAACGCGCTGAACAAGACGNTAGCTCGATACCANGCAGAGACAGGGGATACCCGAACAATCANTGTCAGCATTGGCTCTACCGGTAAACTCTTTGCGCAAATTCAAGGCGGCGCGCCATTCGATCTGTTTCTTGCCGCAGACCTTGAGCGACCACAAATGCTTGCGGCCAATAGCATCACCCTAGGTCCGAGCCAAACCTACACCACTGGCCGCCTAGTGCTATGGCACCCCAAACACAACACACATGGGGAACTGCTCGAGCAGATTGATCGACTTGCCATGGCAAACCCCCAACTCGCGCCTTATGGGCTAGCGGCCAAAGAGACACTGCAGTATTTGAACTGGCAACCGCCGACTGCTAGGACTTTGGTCACCGCGGAAAACGTTGGCCAAGTCTTTGCCATGGTCATAACAGGCAACGCCGACGCAGGGTTTGTCGCCCTATCTCAGGTGCGCGAGCAACAGGTGCCGAGCAATCAGTACTGGATCATTGATGAGCATATGCACCGGCCAATTGAGCAGGGCGCAGTACTGCTTGGAAATGGCGCCCAAGCCACTAGAGCGCAGGCGTTTTTGAATTTTCTGCTCGACGAATAAGCTGCAAGTACACCAATACGTAAAACGCCGAGAAAACTCGGGCCGGCCCCGATTGCCGGCCCGAAGAGGTCATCTGTTATCGACCAATGAATGTCGGTTCACGCTTCTCTACAAAAGCCTTGGTCGCATTCTTGTGATCTTGGGTTTGACCGCAGTGCACATGGTGGGTCGCTTCTAAATCGAGGCAGTCGTCAACGTCGCCAGAGGACATCGCCCGAGCAAAGTTTTCCTTCATATAGCGATAGGCGACGGCGGGCCCGACAGCCAGCTGTGCAGCAATCTCTTGGGTTTTTGTCGCCAGTTCGTCGGATTCGCATACCCAATTTGTCAGCCCCAAACTCAGCGCCTCCTGAGCACTAACCCGCTCAGACATAAAATACAGTTGCCGAGCCTTCGCCGTGCCAATCAGTTGAGACATAAAGAATGTGCCACCGTAGTCGCCAGAGAACCCGACGCGCGCAAAGGCCGTGGTCATAATGGCGTTGCTCGCCATTACGCGCATATCACAGGCCAGTGCCAGAGAAAGTCCGGCACCCGCCGCGGCTCCGGGCAATGCGGCGATGGTAGGTTTCGGCATACTGTAGAGCTTGCCGGCGGTAGCACGCTGGTTCACTCGCTGCCGATGAATAGCGCCATCGATGGTGTTGTCACCGACAGTCCCGTCGCCGCTGGCAGCCATACCCTTAACGTCACCGCCGGCACAGAAGCCCTTACCTGCACCGGTCAGTACGACACAGCGCACCTTGGTGTTGAGTTCTGCATCCGCCAGCTGCTGCGCAAGCGCCGCAGTCATCTCTCCACTCATGGCGTTACGCGCTTCTGGACGATTGAGCGTTAGCGTAAGGACGCCTTCGTCTAGGTTCGCGAGCAAATCCTCAGTGCCCGTATCAATATTCGATTCCATGATTGCTCTCCCTATCAATTAATTTGTAGAGAGCTTAACAATTGCCTCACAAATGCAAAGCCCAGAGGTAATCCCTATCGTTGTGTTAATTGCCAGGCGCAAGAAACTCTCTAGAATCACACGGAT
>PBTJ01000121.1 GCA_002726925.1 Gammaproteobacteria bacterium
AAAGATCACAGCAAAGGCGCCTAGCGCGTATAGCGCACCCATGGTGGGTACCAAGGCAGCGGCGACCGCTGCAATGCGACGCACTCCGCCTAAAATCACAAAGGCCATTAGCGCTGCGAACAACAAACCAGACATATAGGGTGCGATGCCAAATGAGGTCTCGATGCCTGAAGCCATATTATTGGCCTGAGGCATGTTGCCAGACCCGAAGGAACTGATCACGGTGGCCACGGCAAAAAAGACCGCCAGCCATTTCATACCGAGACCATACTCCATGTAATACATTGGGCCGCCAGCCATCTGCCCTTTATCGTCCTGCTTGCGGTATTTGTGGCTAATCGAGACTTCGACAAATTTGGTGGTCATTCCCACAAAGGCCGTCGCCCACATCCAAAACAGCGCCGCTGGCCCACCTAAAAAAATCGCGAAAGCGACCCCACCAATGTTGCCTGTGCCAACAGTGCCGGATAGCGCTGTCGACAAGGCTTGAAAGTGCGATGTATCTCCGGGAGCTGAGCTAGGCGTGTGCCTTCCGGTGAGCACAGACCAAGCGTGTCCAAAGAATCGTAACTGGGGAAAACCCAGGTAGATCGTAAAAATCATTCCCACACTTAATAGCGCGATGGGAAAGTAAGCCGCACTCCCTAGTAAGCTATCCAGCAGCGAGAAAAAATCAGCGATTAAGGACATGTGGTTTCCCTAGGATTCATTTTGATCGGTTCCTGGCTGTGTCCCGTCCATCGGCGGACGCCTAACGGCGCATATTCGATAAGAAAGAGATGGCGGGCTACAGTAATATTAGCTAAAGCGTGAAAAGTGCGTCGAGCATCACGTTATATAGCCGATTTTGTTCCATCACTCCGCGCACAGCATCAGCATTTTGGCCTACCGCAAAGGCGGCCACGTCCTCACCCGAATGGGTCTCTGATTGGGTGGGAATGGTACCTAACTGCTGATAATCCGGATCTTGCGTATCGATTTTGCTCAAATTGGGTCGCTGTTTTTTATATCCCGGCCCGTTGGCATAACTCAGCGTTGTATACGGTACGCCGGTCGCGTCCAAAATAGGTTTGCCCGGCTCGGTTTCAACGGTACCCAATATGGGATTGCCACGTCGGGAGTAGCCACTGATGGTCATGGTGTGGCTATGATCTGCAGTTACGACAATTAAGGTGTTCGTCAAGTCCACATTTTCGACCGACCACTGAACAGCGTCGGAAAGCGCAACCGTATCCGTCAGCGCTCGATAAGCGTTAGAAAAGTGATGGGCATGATCGATGCGCCCTGCTTCGACCAATAAGAAATAGCCTTTTTCGTTGCCGGCCAACTGCTTCACCGCCAATGCGGTCATGTCTTTGAGTGACGGTTCCTTGCCTGGATCTCGACGACGGTCTGCCTCGTATTTCATATGAGACGGCTCAAACAGCCCCATAAGCTGACCGTCTACCGGCTCGTTGGATGCGAGCCACTGAGCAAATTCATCACCTCGCCAGGTGAATTGACGCTTGCTATCGGCCACCAGCCATTCATCGATCAAATTACGGCTGTCGTCACGCAAGCCAGGGCGGCTGGGATATTCAGGATCATCCACCTCGATTGGCAAAAACTCCCGGCGACCACCGCCAAGGATGACGTCCAACCCATCACCGTGAGGCATCTCAATTAGCTGTAGCGCAATATCCTTACACCCTAGTGTTTCGGCTTCATCCGGTGTCGAGGCGCTACTCTCCCAATTTCGATTTGGACTGTGGGCATAGGCGCCTGCAGGCGTGGCATGGGTAATACGTGCGGTCGATACGATACCTGTGGACAAGCCCTTTTGCTCCGCAAGTTCCGCCAGAGTGGGCAGCGTGTTAGTCAGCGCTGCGGCGCAGTCATCGCGTTCAACGCTAGCGTTCACCCCAAGAACTCCGATGCGGGTTTTTTCACCGGTAGTGATCGCGGTGATGGTGCCAGCACTGTCTGGCACTTGAGCATCGGTGTTATAGGTTTTAATCAACGCTAAGTGCGGAAATTGGTCAAAGGCGAGGTCGTATTCCTCGCCGGTGGCGCCAGCGGTTTGTCCGGCGAATATGCGCGCGGCCGTCACCGTACTGATGCCCATGCCATCGCCGAGAAAAAAGATGACATTCTTGGCGTGACTAGCGCCGCTGGCNAGTANNAGCAAGAACGTCGTNAACACTCGTATCANCGCGGCNGACGGCCATNTCTTCAAACCAGNGCGGCTTCTCANGTGGNGTACTTCCCTGTTTGTTTTTGCCTGCCTCATGCTTGCCGGCTGACGCTGCNTAAGGTGACAAACTCTTCTGCCGCTGTGGGATGAATGCCGACGGTGGCATCGAACTGGGCCTTGGTCGCNCCAGCTACCAAGGCCACCGCCAAACCCTGCACNATCTCACCTGAGTCCGGCCCAACCATATGAATGCCGAGCACCTGATCGGTACTCCGACGGACGATCATTTTCAGTAGCGTGCGCTCATCGCGGCCCGAAATCGTATGTTTCATGGGCTTGAACTGAGACTCGTAGATATCCAGATCACCGGCATAGTCGGTTAACGCCTCGGCTTCGGTAAGGCCAACCGTGCCGATATTTGGCTGGCAAAACACCGCAGTAGCAATGTTCTGATAATCCATGCGCCGTTTAGGCTGATCGGTGAAGAGATTGGATGACAAACACATGGCTTCCTCGATAGCCACCGGAGTGAGCTGAATACGGTCAGTGACATCGCCGATAGCATAAATATTGGGCACATTGGTTTGGTAATCCTCGTCGATCAACACCTCGCCCCTATCCCCCAAGGCCACCCCTGCTGCCTCTAAACCGATACCCTGGGTTTTGGGACTACGTCCAGTCGCGCAGAGAATCGTATCGGCGGTTAACGTAGCGCCATTGGTTAAGTCCAAACGCATGGAGCCGTCATCAATTTTATGAATGTGCGTGGCCTGAGTTTCGAAAACGAGGTTCACCCCCTTCTTTTCAATTTCGTCTTTGACGAAGGCACGAATGGAATCATCGAAACCACGCAGGAACATTTCGCCCCGATACAGCAATGTCGTCTCAGCCCCAAGGCCTGCAAAGATGCCGGCGAATTCCACCGCAATATAGCCGCCGCCAATGACCGTGACTTCGCGCGGAAACTCCGGCAGGTAAAAGGCCTCGTTCGAACTGATCGCATGCTCAATGCCCGGGATATCCGGCATGACCGGCCAGCCGCCAGTGGCGATAAGAATGTAACGTGCTGTGACTGTTGCACTGCCTACTTGAACGGTATGGGCGTCCAGCAAGCAAGCATGCTCGTTGTATAAAGCGACGTCTGCATTATCAAGTAGATTTTTATAAATACCGTTTAAGCGGCTGATTTCTTGAGTTTTATTATCTCTGAGAGTTGGCCAATCGAAGCGGCTAGATGGCACCTCCCAACCGTAATTTTTGGCGTCTTGGAACTCCTCGTGAAAGTGCGAGCCATAGACAAAGAGCTTCTTCGGAACGCAGCCAACATTGACGCAGGTACCGCCCAAAAACATAGATTCCGCCACAGCGACTTTGGCGCCATAGCTGGCTGACATACGGCTGGCGCGAACGCCCCCCGAACCTGCTCCTAAAACAAACAAGTCGTAATCAAATTCCATGTGTTTATACCTGCAGACTTGTGGACTGACGTGAGTCTGAACAAGGCTCAGGCAAATGACCAGCACACAAGGAAGATCTTGGCTGAATCGAGGTTTCGATAGCAGAAAACACGACCAGTCCAAGGTGACCTTGCACCGCTTTACCTTGTCCACCATATCAATTACTGTATAAATAAACAGTATTACTCATTCCCATGTCATCAAAGTCGAAAAATCGAGACTCATTCGATATCCCCAAACATCCCATGCTTTGGCGTGGCAAAGACCTGTTGCCACAGTTGTCGTCTAGCTTGGCCAATTGCGCCGCTTTATCCAGCGGTTACCAAGAACTAGACCACTACCTGCATCGCGGAGGCTGGCCGCAACAAGGATTAATGGAACTGCTGCTACCGCAGGCTGGTATTGGCGAACTGCGTTTGCTGCTGCCGGCACTGCAACAACTGACACAAAACACCTATGTCGCTTGGATCAATCCGCCCTTTATTCCTTACGCCACTGCGTTGAAGGCCGGCGGGGTTAATACCGACAATCTGCTGGTAGTGCGCACACGTACCCATGAAGAAACACTGTGGAGTATGGAGCGCTGCTGTCTGTCTAATGGCTGCGCTGGGGTTATGGCTTGGCCAGAAGAGCGCAAACTCAACATCAAGGAAACGCGGCGCATACAGCTAGCAGCGCGCAGTGGTAAGACCCTAGCCATGCTATTTCGCCCCATTAACGCTATAGAACGCTCTAGCTTGGCAGAACTGCGACTGGCTTTGCGGCCGACGACCTGTGTCGATCATCTATCGCTGGACATCGTCAAACGCAAGGGCGGATGGCCGGTTCAGGGCATTGAACTGTCGTTAACACAGGCCTCGCAGACACCCTACGACATGATGCACCACCTGCATCAGCAACTGGCCGTATGGGAAAAAGAACAGCAACTACCTATGCCCGCAGAGCGCACTGACGAGGCCGCCCCAAAGGCAACTCTAGAGAAAGCCCTAGAAGACCCAGAGACCAACGCACAGAACGTACGACATACCAACGGTCATGGCGACACAGTTGGCACCCTACTGCACTAAGCCATGCTGCATTCTTCTACCACACCAAGATCCATAAAGAGGAAGACGCCCTCGACCCAGCCGTCTAACCATAATTCAGACTCCAGCTTAGGTCAGGCCTCAAACGATAACTGGCTGGCGCTGTATTTTCCGGCGTTAGCCTTGGAAGTATTCCAATCACAAGGCCTGCAGCAAACCCAAGCGTTAACCCAAACACCGACACAGACGCCAACACAGGTACAGGTGGTGATTGAAGAGCAAAGACGGGTTAGCCATATGAATGCGTCAGCTAACGCCGCAGGGATTTTGCCTGGCTGCACTCTGGCCACCGCCCATAGCATTAGTCCCGATCTCACCTATTTCCAGCGCGATGCTAACCGCGAGCAGGCTGGCCTAATGGATTTGGCACAGGCCCTGTATCGCTACAGCAGCATGGTCAGTTTGGAGCCGCCGGACTGTATCGTGCTAGAGATCAAGGGCAGCCTAAAGCTGTGGGGCGGTGCACAGATGATTAGCCGAGATGCCTTAGCGCTATGCGCTGATATGGGCTACCACGGCGTCGCACGACATGCCGACACGCCCCAGGCGGCCATCGCCCTAGCTCGCGCTCAAACTCATCATCTGTTCAATGTGCCACTACATGTGCTGGAACTGCTCAATCAAGGTTTTAGTCAGCGCAATCTGGAACGACTGAGCAATATGGGCATTTATACGCTCGGTCAACTCACCCAATTGCCGCTAGCAGGTCTGGGCAAACGGTTTGGCCAGTGCCTGACTCGATACCTAGGTCGGCTGCAGGGCCAACTGCCAGATCCACGACAAGGTATACGACCGACAGAGCAGTTTTGCCGCCAGCAGCATCTGCTCAAACCCATTCGCAACAAGGACGTGCTGCTACGCGGCCCCATGCCTTATTTGGCCAAACAACTAGAGCACTGGCTGATCGCGCATCAACAAGGCTGTATCGCCTTAAGCTGGCGCTTTGCGCCTTTCAAGGGCGAGGCCATCAAGCTGCCGATACGCTTTGGTAAGGGCAAACAGCGCCACCAAGACATGCTGAAACTCAGTGCGCTGAAGCTAGATAACATCGAACTGCCGCCAGAAGTCCTGACCGTGGGACTGGACATGACCTCGAGCCAGCCCTGGCTGGGTAACAATCAAGACTTGTTTGGCAGCACAGCAAGCGCCACCTTGGCGGTAAGCGAGTTGGTGGATGAGCTAAGAGCCCGTTTAGGCCAACGCGCCTGTTACAGCATACGAACCCAATCACAACACAGCCCAGAACATGCTTGGCAAGGGGTGACCAGCCTATCTGCTAAGTCGGCCAACGAGCCGCCATCGGACCCTGCAGCAACCGACCATCGCAGCGCTGGCCTACTAAGGGGAAAGCGTCCACTGTGGTTATTTCACCAACCCCAAGCCATCGTCAGAGACAATTTGCTACTGCTGCAAGGGCCAGAGCGTTTGGCTGACCCGATGACGGAAACTGGCGGCAATACAGCCGCGGCAGAACACCGGGACTACTACATCGCTCGACATACTCAAGGAACACTGTGCTGGGTCTACACCCATCAAGGGACCATGCCCACAGACACGCATGGTCGCTGGTTCCTGCACGGTTACTTTGGGTAAACGGCGGACATGAGCACAGACACCACATCGTTCGGCAAGACTCCTGAGGCCTTCCAGGATGCACCGGTACCCACGCGAATACGCGATCAGGTGCCACTGTACTTGGGACAGAGGGGAAATCACTTTACGCACAGATCCTATGCTGAACTGCACTGCGTGAGTAACTACAGTTTTCTTCGTGGCGCCTCACACCCTGAAGAATTGGTGCAACAAGCCTACGAACTAGGCTATGAAGCCATCGCCATTACAGATGAATGCAGCTATTCCGGCTTAGTCAAAGCCCATAAAACCGCCAAGGCCTGTGGCATTAAGCTGATTTGTGGGGCTGAATTTGTGCTCGATGAAGCCCCTCTGCTCGCCGATACCGATGCATTAGGCAATCGGTGTCGGCTGATACTGCTGGCACCCAATCGGCAGGCATATGGGCAAATATCCAGCCTAATTAGTAAGTTACGGAAACGATCTGATAAAGGCACTTACTATCTAACGCGACATGATTTACAGGTCGGTCTAAGTAAGTGTTTGGGCATCTGGATCTGTGAAGGCCAAGGGGTGGAGCAACTATCAGCCGTTGGTGCCCACTTACAAAGCCTGATACCGCGCCTGTGGATCGGCTTGGGACTGTTTCACGACGGTCAGGATCTACACAAAACCGCTTGCGCGCTTACCCTGTCCTCGGCGTTAAAACTGCCAATCGTGGCGGTCAATGATGTGCATACCCACTGCCCAGAGCGCCAAGGCCTGCAGAACGTTGTAAGCGCTATTCGCCTGAAAACCGATGTGCACAGCCTTGGCTATCAGGGCTTTTGTAACGCCGAGCGCACATTGCGCCCGATCACTGCCCTGCAGCAGCTGTATCCCGATGAAATGCTCGCTCAAACCGTGGTGATTGCCGACCTGTGTCAGTTCAATATGGATGAACTGCGTTACGAGTACCCTGAAGATTTAGTGCCGCCTCATCTAACGCCTAGCGCCTATCTGCGTCAGCTCACCTACGATGGCGCGAACCAACGCTGGCCTGACGGCATACCCGACGACACCGTTACGCTCATCGAAAAAGAACTCGACCTCATTGCCCAGCTGCACTACGAACATTATTTTCTCACCGTACAAGACATCGTGCAGTTTGCTCGTAGCCAACAAATTCTCTGCCAAGGCCGAGGTTCGGCCGCCAATTCTGCCGTCTGTTACTGCCTGTTCATCACCGAAGTTGATCCTGCGCGCATGCACTTGCTGTTTGAGCGCTTTATTTCCATGGAGCGCCGAGAGCCGCCTGATATCGACGTAGATTTTGAACACGAGCGCCGAGAAGAAGTCATCCAATACATCTATAAACGCTATGGCCGTGATCGAGCTGCATTGGCCGCCACGCTGATTACTTACCGCCCTCGTAGTGCCATTCGCGATGTGGGCAAGGCTCTGGGACTAGATCAAGGCGTGCTGGACCTGCTGTCTAAATCTCTGGCTTGGTGGGATAAAAAAGAGGCACTGGATGAGCGCTTACGCAGTATTGGTTTGGACCCTAAAAGCCCGAAAGTTCGGCAATTCCTGCATTTCTTTGATGCCATCTTAGGGTGCCCGCGTCATCTCTCTCAGCATGTTGGTGGCTTTGTGATTTCTGCCGGCCCGCTGGCTCAACTGGTGCCCATTGAAAACGCCAGCATGCCCGAACGCACAGTCATTCAATGGGACAAAGAAGACCTAGAAACACTTGGATTACTCAAAATTGATGTGCTGGCACTGGGTATGCTGACGGCCATCCGTAAAGCATTGGCGCTGGTGAATTTCGATAGGCCAGATGCCGAACCTTTGACCATCCAAAAGATTCCAGCGGAAGATCCAGAAACCTACGCCATGCTGCAGCGCGGCGACAGTGTGGGAGTTTTTCAGGTGGAATCCCGCGCTCAAATGGCCATGCTGCCGCGGCTGAAACCGCATAACTTTTATGACTTGGTGATCGAGGTCGCCATCGTTCGACCTGGCCCCATCCAAGGTGACATGGTGCACCCCTACCTGCGACGACGGCAGGGCTTAGAACCTGTCAGCTATGCCAGCCCCGACGTGCGTAAAGTACTAGAGCGCACCCTGGGTATTCCTATTTTTCAGGAGCAAGTGATTGAACTAGCCATGGTGGCCGCAGGCTTCAGCGCTGGCGAAGCAGATCAGCTTAGGCGCGCCATGGCCGCATGGAAAAAACGCGGCGGTCTCGATCATTTCGAGGCCAAATTGGTTAACGGCATGCTCGAGCGTGGCCACGATGAAGAATTCGCCCAACGTATCTTCAACCAAATGAAGGGCTTTGGTGACTACGGGTTCCCTGAGTCTCATGCTGCCAGTTTTGCCCTACTGGTATACATCTCGGCTTGGCTGAAATGTCATCAGCCTGGGGCCTTTTATTGTGGTTTGCTGAACTCGTTACCCATGGGGTTTTATTCGCCTTCTCAACTGATCCAAGACGCCCAGCGTCATCAAATCGAAGTCCGCCCCCTGGACATTGGCATCAGCCAATGGGATCACACGCTAGAGTCGCCAAGCTCAGTAGCAGCCCAGCCAGCACTGCGTTTAGGACTGCGCATGATCAAGGGCCTATCCTTGGAAGCCTCAGAACGCATCATGCAGGCCCAGCAGCAGGGTTTTCGCAATGCCCAAGAACTTGCACGCCTGGCGAGCTTGGATGATCAGCAGCTGGGTTTTCTGGCCCGTTCAGGGGCGCTATATAAACTGGCGGGACACCGGCACCAAGCCCATTGGGATGTCACTGGCATTGCAGCGCCACTGCCACTGGAGCGCTCACCAACCGGCGGCAAAAGCTGTCACTCTGCAATGATGGTCAAAGATCCAGCGCAGCAAGACACTGTCAGCCTGCATGCCCCTTCTGTGACGGAAGATATGTTTAACGATTATCGCTATACCGGCCTAACCCTAGGACCACACCCCATGACCTTATTACGCGAACACCCAGAGCTAAGAGGCTTTCGGCGCGCTGTTGATCTCGAGGAGTGTCGTACCGGGCAGATGATCCGCATTGTCGGCGTGGTTACCGGACGACAGCGGCCTGGTACTGCCAGCGGCGTCGTGTTCCTAACGCTAGAAGACGAAACTGGCAACACCAACATGGTGATTTGGGCTTCTGTTATGGAACGTTTTCAAGCGGTACTACTGCAGGGCCAGCTACTGAAGTTCAAGGGCGTTGTAGAACGCGAAGGTCGCGTGATTCACGTGGTCGCCGGTCATGTCGAAAACGCTAGCCACCTTCTGGAAGACTCAGTGTCTGCCCAGCAGACGTTCAAATCCCGCGACTTTCATTAGCAAACGACGACCCACACCGAAACAGGCATTGGATACTCATCGGCTGCAGCGACCCGAGCGCAGCCGTCAATCGGTCTAATCGCCGCCAGCGCTCCCCGGCGCACCATCGTCAGCACTGTGTGCAGCCATTTGGGTTTTTGGTACGTCGCCCACATAGCGGATGGTGGTAAAGCCAAAAAACATCTCGTGCATGGTCTGCAGCCCGAAGAATACTGGACGGGTTGGATCTGGATTACCCAGGTTGCGGTCCGAATTATCCATCGCACCTTCCGCAATCAGCTTGGTGCCCGCCGGCAGAAACAAGGGTTCTTTCA
>PBTJ01000023.1 GCA_002726925.1 Gammaproteobacteria bacterium
GATGAAATGTCGAAGAAGGTTTGCGCGTCCAGGCCAAGCTTTTCCGCCAGGTTAAAAGCTTCTGACGTGGCGATCATGGAGATACCCAGCAACATGTTGTTGGCGGTTTTCGCTGCTTGGCCGTTGCCTGATGGTCCGGCATGAAAAACGTTTTTGCCCATGGCTTCGAGGATGGGTTTGGCTCGCTCAAAATCGGCGGTCTGGCCGCCGACCATAAAGGTGAGCGTTCCCGCAGTTGCAGCGGCTGCGCCGCCGGAGACTGGTGCGTCCAAAGCGCGAAAGCCTTGGTCGCCAGCCTTGCTCGCGGCGCTTCGCGCTTCATCTACCGCGATGGTGGAGCAGTCGATGAGCAAGGCGTCTTTGCTCGCACTGGCAAGCACGCCACCATCATCAAAATATACCGAGTGCACATGCTTACCCGCAGGCAGCATAGTGATGATGAAGGTCGCGTCTGGCACGCAGTTGGCGGCATCTGTGGCGGCTATGGCGCCAGCGGCCACGGCGTTCGCAACCGCCTGAGGGTTCAGGTCGAAGGCGCGTACACGATGACCAGCGGCGGCGAGGTTCGCGCACATGCCGCTGCCCATGTTGCCAAGTCCAATGAATGCGATATTGCTCATGATGTTCCCCTGAAGTTATTTCTGCATGTGGCGAGGCGCAGGTGCTACCACTCGGCGATGCTGCCATCTGGGTGCCGCCAAATGGGATTGCGCCAACGATGACCGATCTCGGCCTGCTCGCGAACAAAATCCTCGTCGATCTCAACGCCCAAACCCGGCCCCTGCGGAATGTCGACGAAGCCGTCGTTAAAGGCGAATACGTCTGGATTGCACAGGTAGTTGGTCAGGTCATTGGCTTGGTTGTAGTGAATACCCTGACTTTGCTCCTGAATAAAGGCGTTTTGGCACACTGCGTCTACCTGTAGACAAGCTGCCAGCGCGATGGGCCCGAGCGGGCAGTGAGGGGCTAGCGCGATATCCCATGTCTCTGCCATATCGGCGATTTTCTTGCATTCGGTAATGCCCCCAGCATGGGATAGATCTGGCTGAATGATGTCGGCGGCGCCGAGGGTGAAGAGGTCTTTAAAATCAAAGCGGGAGAACAAGCGCTCGCCGGTGGCGATGGGTACATGCGTCTGGCGGCGTAATTCTGCCATGGCATCTAAATGCTCGCTCAGCANTGGCTCTTCGATAAACAGTGGGGAATAAGGCTCGACGGCGTGAATGAGGGTTTTAGCCATGGGGGCATGCACACGGCCATGGAAGTCCACGGCGATATCTAGGGCGCTGCCCACGGCGTCGCGCAGGTGAGCGATGCGCTCAACTGCCGCATCGATCTTGCTGATGCTGTCGACAATTTGCAGCTCTTCGGTGAGGTTCATCTTGGTGGCTTTGAACCCGTCTGCGATGGCCTGTTGGGCACTGTTCACAATATCCGAGGGGCGGTCGCCACCCACCCAGGCGTAAACGCGAATACGGTTTCGCACTTGGCCGCCGAGCAACTGATGCACCGGGGTNTCATGGTACTTACCCTTGATGTCCCACAGGGCTTGATCGATGCCGGCGATAGCGCTCATGTGAANGCCGCCGCCGCGATAAAAACCACCGCGATACAGGGTCTGCCAATGCCGCTCGATTTGCAGTGGGTCTTCGCCGACCAGATAATCGGCNAGCTCTGCTACCGTGGCCGCTACCGAATGGGCGCGCCCTTCGAGCACTGGTTCACCCCAGCCTACGAGGCCTTCGTCGGTGGTGATTTTCAAAAAACACCAGCGCGGTGGGACGATAAAGGTTTCCAGTGCGGTGATTTTCATGCAGGGGTTCCTATCGTCATAGTCAAAGCTACGGCCTGCACTAGTACTTCGACCCGGTGAGCCAAATATCAGCCCGGGCCCAGCTTTGTGCTAAGTCGTCATCTACCGAGGCATCGCTTAGACTTTGGGCCGCCAATGCCTGCTGTAAACCGAAGAGTGACCAGCCATTGTGCGGGTGATCTTCNAGCTCGGCGCGAAAAACTGCCTCTGCCTTGGTGGGTTGGCCGGCACCCAGCAGCGTTTGGCCCAGCCANTGTCTTGCTGCGAAAGGCAGGGGTTCCGGCTCGTCGTAGTCAAGGCTGTCCTCTAANGCCACGGCCTGTTTAAAGCTGTCGATGGCGGCTTCGACCTTACCGTCAGTTAGCTGAATCTCGCCGGCTAAAATATGTNCCAGTACACCGACGACATTTTTCGCCGGGTGAAAGCGAATCTTGTCGTCGGTACTGGCGACNTANTCTCGCAGGGCGGNAAGCGTCNTTTGCGCGCCTTCGGGATCACCGCTCTTGAGCATGGCGTAGCCCTTCGCAAAATCATAAATGGCTGCAGAAGCNGAGTTGTCAGGTCTGTGATCCAACTCGAGTACTTCATCAAAGCGTCCGAAACGAATGAGGGTGGTGGCTTCAAACTGGGCGTCGTCCGCGTACTTGCGGTAGTCCTTACCGGCCTGTGTTGCTACGGCGCCTTGGCCGTCGTAGGAGGCTGCGAACAGCAACATGTGCAGATTGTGGGTAGGGCCATAGGAAAAACCCATGCCCTGTGCGGCGCGCCGGTCGGCATTATTGGCGGCAATATTGGCGCGTACCGAGCGACCCCACAAACCCACCTCGTTCCAAGTATGGGATGGCATATGCTGAATGTGGCTGGCCATGGGTACTGAGGACGGTAAGTGATCGGCGCAGGCTAAGGCCAACTCGGGCTTTTGGCTGGACTCCGTGGCGTGAATATATAAGTGACAGGCGCCAAGATGTTTGATGTCTTTCGTGAGCACACCGCTGAGGACGCCGTGCAGGCGCTGGAGGTCGGGATCGGCTAGATCGCGATAGCCGCGACGGTCTTCCAATAGAAACAGGCTCACCGCATAGACCGTTGCGACGTCGTGATTGTCTGGGTAATCCGCGTAGACCTCGGCCATGGCATCGGCAAAGGCCTGATCAACGGGGCGGCGCTCGTCAGGATCGTAGCCCTCGGGGTAGCGCACCAAGGCCGCTTCGATCAGCGCCCGCTCCATGGCCGAGCTGTTTGCCTTGAGTTGGTTTGCTTGCTGGATGGCGATACGTGCGGCAGCGGCCTGCTCGGCGCTCATGCCGCCGTTCAAAAAAGAACCCCGCGAGAACGCTTCGCCCCAAAAACACATGGCGCAGGTGGGGTCTAGCTCCCGCGCTCTGACCATAGATGCCACGGACTCAGGCATGTTGTAAGCCCAGCGCAGCTGCATACCTTGGTTAAAGAAAGCTTGGGCTTCCGTATTGTCGGTAGACACTCTCCATTCATAGGTACCCAGCGCTCGGGGCAGTAGTTGAATGGGCGTGCCTGGCTTGGCCATGGACATATGTTTGTTGTGGGGTGCGGCGGCGCAGGTCGCTTGTATGGTGGTAGTAGATAGTGCGGCGAGCGTGAACAAAACAACGATTGCTCTGCTGCGATGCCAAGCACTACGAGTAAAAGCGAATAGAAACATGCCTTGGCTCCTCCAGATTTCGGGCCAAGAGTATCAGCAAATAACCGCTGACTCAGCGGATGATGATCTCCTCAGAATTTGGAGGCAGGCTAAAGGTCTGCAGATCGTGGGCGAGGATGGTCGTGCCGCTGAGTCCGCGCATGAACATGTCCTCGGTCAGATCGTTCATGGGTGTCGGTACCAAGTGATACAGCACCAGTTGCTTGACCCCTGCGGCATTGGCGGCATCTTCCAGGGTCAGGCTGTCGGCGTGGTAGTCGATGACGTCTGTGACGATTTGCGCGATACGCGGGCGGCCTGCCTCGGCCATGGAGCCGCGCATAATATCCAGCGCCCGTCGTGCCAAGGCATCGTGAAAGACAATGTCGGCATTTTCGGCAGCAGCGAATAAGTTATCTGAGGCGTTGGTGTCGCCGCTGACAACCACTGAGCGGCCGAGGTAGTCAAAGCGATAACCCACGGCAGGGTGAATGGGGTGATGGTCGACCAAGAAACTGGTCACAGTCATGGTGTCGTCTTGCCATACGATCCCGGGTTCAAAGGTCTGGGCGGTCATCGGGCCGGCGGCAGGTGGCAGCAGCTCTACGCCATGGTGTGCGATGCGATAGCCCCTATCGAGTCGATACGCAGTGTTAAAGCCGTCCACCACCGTGGCCACGCCTTCTGGCCCGTAGACGTTTAGGCTTTCTTGGCGTCCCCCTACCCACGAGCCGAGGTTTACATCTGCAAGGCCCGCGATGTGGTCCGAATGAAAGTGCGTCAACATCACCCCCGTCATACGGTTCAAGGGCAGCTGGGCTTGGTTAATGCGCATTGGCGCGCGGGCACCCACATCCACTAAGAAAAAGTGCTCGGGTGTGACGATGGCAATGCAGGCTTGCGCGCGATCGGGGTTGTTGCCCAGCGGCGACGCGCTGCCACAGACTACGGCCTGCAGGCCGTCGAAGGTTTCTGCCGTGCCGCCAAATACCAGCAGTGCGCCGCGCTTCATTAAGAAGTCTTGGACCGGCGCAAGCCGGTACGCGACGGATCCGACCAATGCGAGTAGGACCAAAACGGCAACGGTGTAGGTAACACGTCGAATCATGGTGCGTCGCTCCTCGCGAGTGATTTGCTAAATGAAAAATTCAGCCTAGTCAGGGCTAGGCGCTGCGGCGAGCAAGTTCGTGTTCTACCCGCCAAATACGGTCTTGGCCCCAACAACAAAAATCAGGTTCGTCTGGGCTGCTGACGCGAAAGCTTGGCACGCCCCATAACCCCGCCTGAAGCATAGAATGAACGTTAGTATCGAGAAGCCGCTGCCAGTTGGCGTTGTCTGGGTGGTCGACTGTCGCTTGCCAGTCCAAGCCTGCGTCGGCGACGACCTGCTGTAACCCGCGTTTCGAATCGATATCGATACCCTGAGCGAAGGCGGCGTTGAGATAGGCGCCGATGAAAGCCATGCCCTTGCCCTGAGCCCTTGCGCCCGGAAAGAGCGCGAAGCCCCGCCTTACCGGTTCACCAAATGGGTCAACGAAATTGCCGAAGGCAATGCCCTTGGCACGAGCCTCGCGGACCGAGTCACTTAAGATAAAACGCTGTTTTGGCTGTGGCGCAGTAACGCCGCGCATGAGCATCGGCATGACCGGGCGCAGATTCAGCGCAACGTGGCTTCGCGCAACTAAGTCCTCGACAGTCGAGTGACCTACTGCCGTGTAGGGGCTGCGCAAAGACGGAAAATACTCCAGCGTAATGTTGTGATTGACTGCTGCACTGACGGTGAGGGGCCTAACGCTGCCTGCTGCATAAATATCAAAGTCGTCGACAGATGCTTGGCTGTGGCCTTCCTCTTTCAGGCGCGCTAACAGCAGGGGCAGGCGGTCGACACCCCAGTACCATTCCCCATCGAAATAGAGTGTGCCTCCCTGGAAGTGCCCGAGTGATGCTCGCAGCGTGTCGCCAGCGGCGACGCAGGTTTCTGCATGCGCTCTCTCCTGATGGCTCGGTTTAGGCAAAGAGTGGTGGTGCCACAGTGCTAAGCCAATGCGCTGTGCTTCGGTGGTAAAAATCGATAAGTCAGCTTCGAGCAATGGTGACAGCGCCGCCTCGCCAGCTTCCCGCTGGGTATTGTTGGGCTGCGTGGACGATTCAGCGCCAGAAGCAATGGGCAGAGCCTCACCGAGAAATGGCGCAATGTTGGCGGCGTCTGCTATTGCCCAAGCGTCAAAACGCGAGGCGTCGCCCTTATACGGGGCCGCAGGGTCGCTGACCAAAAACGGCTTGATGCTCACCGAGGCGATGTCGGCAAAGCGCGTGAGCTGCTGAGCCATGATGAAACTGTAGGGATCATCAACCTGATGAAAGTAATACACGACCGGATCAAGGCCCTGAGCTTCGCGTTGCTTGCGACCCTTGGCGCGTCGTCGTTGCAGCACAAAGTCCGATGCGAGCAAGCGCATGATGGTAGAACGAATTCGCGTGCTAGGACGCATGATTTAGCTGCTCAAAAAGGCTTCACAGCCTGTACCCGATAGAATCTCATCGACGCTTTCTCGGTCGGCCGGGTCTAAACTGAAATAGCTCTGCCGCAAAGATTGCAGGCACTTTGCCTGATAGGGGAACGTAGGCTGCACCCAGCGCTGACCGTCGATTGTGGTTTCCATTTGTTCGCTGCCCGCGTCGATGGCGGCATTGTTAGCCAGCAGTGCCGGAATGTAGACGCGGCCAACCTCACACAGGAGGTCGCCCAAGTGCTCGCGAATTTTATTAGTGTCTAACCAGCCGTCCGCATCGGCGGGCTGGCCGCTGAGATCATCAACGATGTCTGTCCACGCATGTACCCGCGGCGCAAGGTTCAGGCAGAGCCTCATTGGCGTGGGGTCAAACTTCGCCAACTGGGTGAGTTGGGCGTAAATACCAAAGTCCGCGCTGCAGGGTCGGTCGCCCAAGACGAAGCGGTGGCGCTGCAACAGCGTATCGAAAAGAGTGAGAAAACGTGTGTAGCTCGCTTCAATGACGGGCGCGGTAATGTCGTTCGAGCCAACCACATAAAGCCGGGAGATCTGGCGCTGGGAGATGTAGTCGCCTAGTTCCGACAGCTTGTCTTCGGGCACACCATTGTTCGACCAGCGAGGCAGAATCTTCCCAGCGGTGGTGATGTCGTCTTGGTAGTGCCAGCGGTAGTGGAACATGGCCTTGGTCAGCCACTCGTCGCCGTAATCTTCCAGCAGGTCGTTAATGAAACCCAACACAGGATTTTGCGGCACCGCTGCGCGGCCCAAGAACTCGGACTCAAATCGACGAATCAGCGGCGTGGAATCCACCACCGCTTCCAACTCACCATCATCACCGGTTAGATAAAAGGTCGGCAGCAACTGCACCTTGGCCTCAGGCAAATTCATATGTGATGCCTGATCACCAATCAGCAGTTGGTATGGAATGTGCCGAAAACGCAGGTATGCGAGCATTTTGCGCGTGTACGGCGAGCCTGGCACGCCCTTGAAGATCAACGGATCAGATGAAACCATGGCGACGCCCCCGAGTAATGATAGTCATTAGTTCAGAAGATAGTATGGGAGGGGGGCATAGGCAAGTGGATGGCCAAGTGAAACTTTGTGCGAGCGGGGTGTTAGATAGATGTCACAGGCGCTGGTGAATGGGGCGCGATGCGTTTAGCTGTGTCAGATAAAAGTGTCT
>PBTJ01000122.1 GCA_002726925.1 Gammaproteobacteria bacterium
GTATCACCGGACAACGAATGCAGTCCTACTGGCCACCGCAAGGCACTACTACGTTTGCTAGTCTGATTCGCCAACAAGGCCTGCGTGTATCTTAATTTTAGGGAGGACAAGGGATGGAATTAATGTATCAGAATGTCGTGGAAATGATGGATCGCTGCTGCGAAGAGTACGCAGATCTACCCATGTATGGAACCCCGGCCAACGGTGACTACGACTGGATGACATTTCGGGATTTTGCTGAGACCGTTGCCGATTTGCGGGGAGGGCTTGATTTACTCGGTGTAGGAGTAGGGGACCGTGTGGGAATCATTTCAAATAACATGATTCCCTGGGCGACGATGGCCTATGCAGCCTTCAGTGCAGGTGCAGTCTATGTTCCCATGTATCCTCAGCAAAACAAAGAACAGTGGCAGTACATCCTACATGACTCGAGTTGCAAGGTACTCCTGGTCGCTTCTGAAAAACTATATCACGAAGCATTGACCTGGCGGGGTGAGATTCTCCCAGAGTTGCAGCATGTCGTGCTGCTGAGTGATTCTGAAGATTCTGAGGTAAAAACCTATGAGAGATTGCGTAACAATGGCCAGCAGCGGCCTGTCCCTGCCCAATACCCGGACACGGGCGCTCTTTTGGAGATCATGTACACATCTGGCACCACCGGCAATCCAAAAGGTGTCATGCTCAGTCATCTTGGGGTGATTTCTACTTTGCAAGCTGCTAAAGACAGCATACCTTTTCACAAAAGTGACCGCACCCTAGCTTTCCTCCCATGGGCCCATATTTTTGGCCAAATCTGCGAGGTTCATGGTGTAATGATGTTCGGATTTTCAGCCGCTATGAACGAAAATCTTGCCAAGCTAGTGGATGAACTGGGCCAGGTGAGGCCAACCCTGTTATTTGCGGTTCCGCGTGTCTACAATCGGATTTATGAAAAGCTACACCTACAAATCCACAACAAGTCGCCCAAGCTCTACTCCCTGTTCCAGTATGGGTTGACCTGCTCGGCTAAGCGACGGCATGGTGAGAAGCTCTCTCTAAAGGAAGCACTGGCCTTCAAGCTTTGCGACAAGCTCTTCTTCTCCAAGGTCCGGGCACGTTTGGGCAATCGCTTGCGAATGGCTTATAGTGGAGGAAGTGCGCTAAATCCAGCGGTTATTGAATTTGTCCAGAACATCGGTGTTACCCTCCTCGAGGCCTATGGACTAACCGAGGCAATTGTCTCAGCCAACTCACCGGACTTTCAGAAGACTGGCGCTGTCGGCAAGCCCTTACCAGGAGTACGCGTTGAGATTGACCGTTCTGTGACAACGGCCAATGAGCAGGATGGAGAGATCATCATTCACGGTGCGACTATGATGCTCGGCTACTATAATTTACCAGAGGAAACCGCTAGTGTTTCTACTCCTGAGGGCGGCTTCCGAACTGGAGATATTGGACATATTGACGAGGATGGATTCCTTCGGATCACTGGGCGAGTCAAGGAGATTTACAAGTTGGAAAATGGCAAGTACTGTGTCCCAGCTCTGGTGGAAGAAGCGCTCAAGCTCAGTCCTTTCATTAATCAGGTGATGATCTATGGCTTCCAAAAACTCTACAACGTTGCGCTAATCGTGGTTGAAGTCGATGCCCTGAAAACCCATGTGTCCCGCAACAACATTGCTGGCACACTGGAAGACTGGCTGAAGGATGAAGAGATCCTCAAGCTCTACAAGCAGGAACTCCGTAAGTATGCAGCAGATTTTCAGGACTATGAGCGGCCCAAGCGCTTCCATCTACTGACTGAAGAGTGGACCGTGGACAACAACCTGATCACCCCGACCTTGAAGTTGAAGCGCAATCGCGTCGAGGAACGCTTTCAGGAAGAACTGGTAGGGATGTACTGATTCAAAGCCATTGGTGGAGCGCAGACCAGATGGGTGCACGCCCAGATTTGTCTAGAGAAGAATGTGTCAGGGGGCCCTGCTCTAACTGGAGAGTGGTTCGAACTTGTTGAAGATGACTGCGGTACTGGCTCCGCTTGAGCTTATCCATCTTGTTAGCTACGACTAGGACAGGCCGCTGGTAGTGATCCAGCCAAGTCTTCATCTGGCGGTCATGCTCTCCTGGTTTGTGGCGAACGTCTACGATCAGCACGACACCCCGAAGAGTGGAGCGCTCCCCAAGATAGGCTTCAATCGTTTTCTGCCAACCACGACGCACTGCTTCAGGCACCTTCGCGTAGCCATAGCCAGGCAGATCGACTAGATGAAACAAATCATTAATACAGAAAAAGTTGATCAACTGTGTCTTACCTGGCGTGGAGCTAGTCTTGACCAGTTGGTTGCGCTGCAGCAATGAATTGATCAATGTGGATTTGCCCACGTTGGATTTTCCAGCAAAGGCGATTTCCGGAAGGCTTGGATCCGGAAATTGCTTGGGTTGTGCTGCGCTGGTAAGAAATTCTGCCGAATGAATCTTCACTGTTTGTCTTCCGTTCCGATCTCACGAATTGTCACCTTGTCGGTGGTCTCCTCTGCTTCCTTCTCCGGATCTTCGAAATATTCTGCTGGGATTTCAAAGTGATGGACCGCTAGGGCTTGTAAGCTTTCTTGGCTACAAACGGCCTCATCCCGGGCCAAATCAAAGTATAACAGTGCAGTCAGAATCGAAGCGTAGGGGTAGAAAATCAATGCAGTCAGGTACTGTGTCCAGCGCAAGGCAGCCTGGGTTTCTGCACTTNCCANCAACTTGNCGAGGTCNTCTCCGTCCGCTGCCATTGGATNTGTTTGCAACAAGGCACTGAAATTGATTTCCGGCAGGAACAGTTGGAGCAAAACGATAAAGAGCAATAACTGCAGNATCATGGCNACAACAACGACACCNAANGCTCGTTTCAACCGNTTACGAGTNAGCTGAAAGCTACGNACCAAGGCAGGNAGNCCCCGTAGNTCTTCGATNACACAGACTGGCTGGGCAATGGTCAGAAANACAAAGCTACTNAGCCANAGCGTNACCAATACAACGTTCANNGGTGTCGGTGCCATCAATCCATAGAATCCNAGGATNGTCAGCAAGTATTGTAGGATTCCNACATGCAGAGGTCGCAAGACNGCGCGACTGCCCAAACGGCGTAAAATCTTCCCAGTGGGAAAAACNCCNGTGAACAGTAGGGAGAGCAGTCCCAGGGTNGCTCCTGCTTCCAACAGTCTCATCAGCAGGAAAAAGACCACGCTCTCTCCCTGATCNACTCCGCTCAGGCTGAGCANTAGCGCTGGAANCAGTAACACNAGGGTCAGTCCCAACAAAGGAAAGAGATGCGNGCGATANATCTGCCAACTNTGAACAAAGAGCNAACCAAGGGTTGGGGCAGCNGGTATGAGNCTCATGCGCAATTCATTACGGATAGCAATACGTTGTCANTTAANCAGCAACAGGAGAGGTCATGACCTCAGAACGGGAATCGCTGGTGCAGACGAAAAAGAGTACAGAAAACAAAGTTATACCCCGATCCCAGCTTGCTTTACAAGTCGAAGCATCTACACAGACCTTGCCAGACGAGTCAGATCTGATCATCCACGAGTTGAATCAGAAGCTAAACTCATTGCGGCAGCAACTGGTCAATTATGAAAGCCAACGTCAACAAGCGAGTGGACCTAGCCCACGACAATTGCGGGCCCAACTGGCCAAGCAGGAAGCTCAACTACAGGATCTTCAGGCCGAACGGGCAACTGTCAATTATCATGCCCGATCTCTACCACAGACCTTCTCTGCTCTGCGTAAACCAGCTTCTCAGTTGGAGGAGCGAGTCGGTCAACTGCTAGAGAGAATTCCTGACCCAGAGGTGCGCAGAGCCTTGGAGCACTGTCGTCAACTGGCCAAGCAAATGCTGGATGACACCGGTACCCAGCAGCAGGAACTAGAAGAGATCCATCAAGATTATCAACCTGAACGCAGAGCAGTCAATCTATTGAAATTCTTTCGAGGAGTTGCCCGGCAGCACACACAGCAGAGTCGACACCCACTGCGGCTCTTTGCTTCGACTCGACTTCCCGATGAAATGCGCCTGGACCCAGCAGGATTCCGGCGAGCCTTGCTGGCCATGCTTCAGGAAGTACGACACCAGGCAAATACCGAACCACTCCAGTTGCTCCTGCAAACCTCTAATCCACGTCAGCAACGGGATGCTCGTATCCAGATCACTGTTAAGATTGATTCAGACTCCAACTTGTCGAGGGCAAAAAATTGGGGAGATTATTTGGCACAGCGAATGAGTGAGGCCGATGGGAGTCCAGAGTTGTTGATCGGGCGCAAAATTATCTATGCTCATGGAGGAAGGATCAGCTTACGCCTGGAAGAGGACCAGGTCGTTGGGTTGGAAGTTAGCCTTCCGATGGAAACAATGACTCATAGCGGTGTACCACAGATCAGCTGTCCACGGATACAAAGACCCCCACAAACGGGAATTCCTGATAATTAGGTGGTGGCAGTGCCGTTCGTTTTACTACCAGTGGAATCTGTTGTGCTGGCGGTAGCGGTTGATTCAGTTTCCTTGGCTTCAGCAGCTGCTACATTTTCCTTGCGTGCAGCCAAGTCTTCCTGTCCCTTCTCAAACGCATTCGCCACCGCTTCCAGCTTATCTCCAGTACTCATCTGAGAGAGCTTCAATGAACCGAACTTGTTGGCTACTCCACCGAAGTTATTCTCAAAGTCTTTCTTGATATCCTTCACTTCGAGATCCCGCTCAATGGTATCCATCTCGGTCTGTACGGTGTGACGAATATCGTTAGTAGCCCGTTTGAGTTCAACGAGCCCCTTGCCCATGGAGCGCATGACTCCTGGAAGCTGCTTGGGTCCAATGAAGATCAGCGCAATCACGACAATGATGACTAATTCTGGCAGACCAATGCCAAACATGAGATTCTCCTCCTAAACGATTATCAACAAGATGTGAATTTATATCCTGCTTAACAAGGAAAGGCAAATGCCCAATAATGACTTTCTGGCAGTTCTTGACTTTGGGAGCCAGTACGCACACCTGATTGCCAAGCGAATCCGGCACCTAGGAGTTTACACCAAGATCTTTCCACCCTCTATTGATACAGACAGACTAAGGGCTGCCAAGGGCATCATCCTCTCCGGAGGACCTGCTTCTGTCTTTGCTGAAGATGTGCCTGCATTCAATCCGGAAATCTTCAGCATCTCTCAACCCATTCTTGGCCTCTGCTACGGCCACCAATTGATGGCCAAGCATTTTGGTGGCCGTGTAGCCAACATGGGACAGGGAGAATTTGGCAAAGCTTCTCTGCGTAAACTGAACTCTTCTCCCTTATGGAAAGATGTTGCAGATAGATCTCAGGTCTGGATGAGTCACCGGGACAGTGTCACGGAGCTTCCACAAGGTTTCCAAGTGATCGGTGAAACCATTTCAGGGAGCCTGGCCGCTCTGCAGCACCAGGAACGTCCGCTGTTTTCTCTGCAGTTCCATCCAGAAGTTACTGACACTCTGGCAGGCTCTCAGATTCTCAGCAATTTCATAAAACTCTGCAAGGCACACCCTAGTTGGAGCATGGAGCGCTTCATTGAACAGACAAAGATTGAACTCCAACAACAAGTTGGCGAGCACAATGTACTGATGTTCCTCAGTGGTGGTGTGGACTCTTCAGTTGCCTTTGCTTTGTTAAACGAAGCCCTAGGCAAGGAAAGAGTGCTAGGGCTCTTCATCGACAATGGCTTTCTACGCCTACATGAGGCAGAGCAAATTCTCCAACGCTATAAACAGCTAGGTTATGAAAATGTGATTGGCAGAGACTATGGCGAGGCGTTTCTGGGGGCCATCGCCAATGAAGTTGATCCACAACGGAAACGACACCAGGTTGGCAACACCTTTTTGACAGTACGGAAAAAACTACTGGAAGAATTAAAATTGAATCCGGGTGAATGGCTGCTCGGGCAAGGCACACTCTATCCAGACATCATCGAATCTGGAGGCACTGAAAACGCCAAAGTAATCAAGTCCCATCATAACCGAGTCGATGCAATCCAGGATTTGATTGCCAAGGGTCATGTTGTTGAGCCACTCAAGGAACTCTACAAGGATGAGGTGCGATGCATCGGGGAACTGCTGGGGCTGCCCAGAGAGATCGTCTGGCGCCATCCATTTCCTGGGCCAGGTCTTTCAATCAACGTCCTCTGTTCCAATGAAGATAAAATCCTTCAGCCCGAAAACAACAGCACACTGGACGCACTGTACCAACATTTTCCACCCACTCAGGTTTCTCTACTACCGGTACGCACCGTGGGTGTACAAGGAGATCAACGAACCTATGCAGAGCCGGCTGTGCTGCTTGGCCCAACAGACTGGGAGTTGCTTGAGAACACTTCGATTCGACTGACCAACCAAATACGTGCGATCAATCGAGTGGTGGCCTATCTTCCCCTTCAACAAACAGATCAGCTACCCAACTGGCGTGTCCGCCGTGCCTTCTGTGACAAGCCTCGCCTAGACTTGCTGCGTACTGCTGAGGCTCATGTCAGTGAAACCTTCACTAATCATGGCTTGCTGGAGCGTATCTTTCAACTACTGGTGATTCTCTTGCCGCTGTCCCAAGACGGCTACCAAGACAGCATCGTGCTACGTCCCGTCATCTCCGAAGATGTAATGACTGCGCGCTTCGCTCCTGTTGACTGGCAGGTTCTCCATGAACTTTTACCTCAACTCTACGCTCTGAATGGAATTGATTCTGTCTTCTTCGATATTACTCACAAGCCCCCTGCTACGTTTGGGTGGGAGTAGTTTTTAAATTTTAAAATACTGATTTTGTTTAATTTTTAATTTACACATAACTTTCACTTAAAATAAAAACCCATTGTTCTCATTGGCTTTTTCTCGTACAGTTACACAGCAACTTACACACTAGCGTGACTACTAGCTGGAACGATTACCCACTGGAAAGATATGCCACTGAAGAAACGAGATTTTAAAGAAAATGAAATACCAATTTTTGATGACGCCTGTATCTACAAGCGTGGAGACTATTGGCAATTTCGCATGTGGTTGGAGCGAGAAGGCAAGTATGCACGTAAGAGTTTACGCACACGCAGTGAGGCAACTGCTGTAGAAAGAGCGCGGCAGATGTACTTGGAAATCTTTTCTAACCAACAACAAGGTAAAACCTATTTTAGTCTTACTGTCAAAGAAGGGGTTCAGAAGTACTTGGAAGCAAGGAACGTTGATGTAGAACTAGGACTAATAGTGCGTGATAGGTACGTCACCATACGTAGTCAACTGAAGCATTGGTTAGATTTTATTGGGAAAGACAGCAAACTGAAAGAGTTGGAAAGGACAGACTGTGAAGACTATTTCCAGTATCGCAACAAGAAAACTAGAGGTACTGTCAAAAATTTAACTGTGCAGCATGAGCAGAGTACTATCAATGCGTGTGTAAGGTGGCTGAATAAAAAGGGCGAAACTCATATTGACAGTTTTGACTTTAAAAAATTACCACGTATTGACAGAGGCAACGAAGCAATACGCAGAGCAACACTAACAAATGAAGAATATGAAAGGCTGACTCGTGCGATGCGTTCATATTGTGCAAAAAAGAACAATAAGAACGATGAATCAGAGATACTTCTGAGAAAACTAGTCCAGCACTATGTGTTGATTGCTTCAAATAGTGGATTGAGAGTCGGTGAGCAAATGCAACTGAAATGGAGTGATGTAAAGGTTGAAGAACACAAAGACAAAACAAGTAAGCCTGTCAGGCTAGCTCGTATTCATGTTCGTGCTGAAACTAGTAAGGTAAGAACAAGCAGAATTTTCTTGTGTCGCAATGGACATTATTTCGAAAGATGGAAGGAGATTGCTGGACACACAAATAAAAACGGGCTCATCTTTAGCGTGGATGGTGAAAAGCCGATTACTAAACGCCAGCTACTCTATCATTTCAAAAAAATGGTTGAACAAGCAGGAATACCGGATTTAAATGGGCGTGATATTGTCCCATATAGTTTACGAC
>PBTJ01000002.1 GCA_002726925.1 Gammaproteobacteria bacterium
TCAGCCCGGTCACCGGCGGCGCGGTGAGTGCCGATGCTTTTTTGACAACCACCACAGAAAACGCAACACCGGCGGGTGCAGCGCTGCCGACATTGGAATTGCCACAACCTCGGGTCTTCGTGCTTACCACCAGCAGCACCTGCTCAGCCTCCGAGGCGATTATTAACGGCCTACGCGGCGTGGGCGTCGAGGTTATTCAGTTTGGTTCTACCACCTGCGGCAAACCCTATGGCATGTATCCTCAGGACAACTGCGGCACCACCTATTTTACGACCCAATTCCGCTCGGTTAATGCGGCTGGCTTTGGCGACTATCCCGACGGCTTCTCGCCGGCGAATAGCACCGAATCCACCGTAGGTGTAACCCTGCCCGGCTGTCAGACCGTTGACGATTACACGCCACTGGGTGAACCCACGGAACCCATGCTGGCAGCGGCCTTGGCCTACCGAGAAAACGGCGGCGTGTGCAGTGAGGCAAGCAGCCAGAGTAGCTCTCGCGGCGTGCTCTCCAGTCTGAATCAAGGTTCATTGATCGGCCCCGGCGGCAACATGACCGGCAACATGTACATTCATACCCCCGGAAGTTAAGCCTCGCATTTCATCAGTTGCTTGTCAGCCTTAGGTCGAAAGAACGGACCCCCACAGATGTAGCGTCCACAGAAAGTTTGTGCCAATGTCCAAGGCCTAAAGCGACAGTGTGACTTGGGGGAAAGAGTCATTAAAACACCGAACAAATCCATACTCCTCGTTGAGGATCATCAAGAGTTGGCGGAGACCGTGGGCGCTTATCTAGAAGCCAGCGGCTATATCGTGGATTACGCAACCGATGGCTTAACCGCCATGCACTTAGGCGTGACCAATATTTACGAAGCCATCGTACTGGACGTGATGTTGCCCGGTGTTGATGGCCTGACGGTTTGCAAACGTCTACGTGACGATGCCAACGTGACCACACCCATCATCATGCTCACCGCGCGGGATCAATTGACCGACAAACTCAAAGGATTTGAATCTGGCGCCGATGACTACCTGATCAAGCCCTTCGACATGCCAGAGCTTGAGGCTCGCCTTGAAGCGGTCATCAGGCGCAGCCAGCACTTGGAAAAGGAATACCATGTAGGCGGACTCACGTTAAATCTCGACACCATGGAAGTTGAGCGTGACGAGCAGCGATTGACGCTTTCTCGAACGCTTTTTAACATTCTGCATGTGCTTATTCGAGAATCGCCCAAGGTGGTTACGCGCGCTGCACTGGAGCGGGAGCTCTGGGGTGACGAGCCGCCAGATAGCGATACCTTGCGCAGCCACATCTACAACCTGCGTCGCATCATCGACCGACCATTTGAAGAGCCGCTGCTGCAAACCCGCCAAGGCCAAGGTTACTGCCTGCGCAAAGCGTCCGGAGAGTAAGCGGCGGCGCTTGGCGCCGCGTTGAATGGTCAAAGAGATCCGCTGTTTGACGCTTTCTTTGACAAAATAAAGACAATACTTGGGTTAGTTTTTTTACGCGTCATTGCAACCCTGCCGAGTTTCACAGATTGTCGCCCGAGTTCTGCCCAACAATGGGCTCTACACCCCTCCTCAGGTAACAGCTCAGAGCCATCGAGACCGGTCGGTACGACAGCATCCAGTCGGAAGAGAATATGTCCACTCACCTCGTTTGGTTCCGCTCAGACTTACGGGCACTAGACAATCCAGCCCTGTACGCCGCCGCGGCAGAGGGCCACGTTACTGCGCTGTTTCTACTTACACCGCAGCAATGGCGTCGCCATGGGCTTGCCGCGAAGAAGATTGCGTTCCAACTGCGCAGCATCGATACGCTAATCGAAACTCTGGCGACCCTTGGCATTGAATCGCGCATCATCTGCGGCAACAGTTTCAGCAATGCTGCGGAGCACGTGGTTGCCGTCGCACAAGAGATTGGCGCAACCAAGGTCTTTTGGAACAACGAAATAGCGCTGGACGAGCAGCGCCGCGATGGGACGGTCGAGCAAGCGCTGCAAGCGCATGGCATTGAGATAAAACGATACGAAGCCGCTACCAGCATGCCGGTAGGCAGCGTGCGCAAGCCCGATGGCACACCCTATTCTGTCTTTACGCCCTACAAAAAACGTTGGATCTCTCTGCGCATCGAGCAAGGCATACACACTCTGCCAATTCCGAACCCCCAGNGTTCGCCGGTGGCCGNGGCGANGACGCCGCAAAACATCGACGGCATGACCAAAAACGCTGGCGCAGAAGCCTGGCCTGCAGGCGAAGCAAGCGCATTATCGTTGCTNGACACCTTTCTTGATCGCGCTATTGAGGACTATGCGACNCATAGAGACCTACCGAGCCTATCCGGCACCAGCAAGCTTTCCCCGCATCTCGCCGCAGGCACCGTATCTGCCAATCAGTGTCTGCTCGCAGCCTACGAGCGCAACCAAGGGCGACTTTTTGGCGGTAACGANAGCATAGACACATGGATTAGCGAACTCATTTGGCGCGAGTTTTATAACCACATCATGGCGGAGAACCCACGCCTGGCCATGGGGCGGGCGTTTAAAACCGAGACCGATGCACTGCCCTGGAACCGCGATACAGAGCAACTCGAACGNTGGCAGCGCGGTGAAACGGGTTTCCCCTTTGTTGATGCNGGCATGCGCCAACTCAACAGCACAGGCTGGATGCACAACCGTCTGCGNATGGTNACCGCGCAATTTTTAGCCAAACACCTTTTTATCGACTGGCGACTCGGCGAGTCGTATTTCATGAGCCAATTGGTCGATGGCGAATTCGCTGCAAACAACGGTGGCTGGCAGTGGAGTGCATCGACGGGTACTGATGCCGTGCCGTATTTTCGTATCTTCAATCCAGTTCGTCAGGCAGAGCGGTTTGACCCTGACGGCACCTTTGTCCGCTCCATGATCCCCGAGCTAGCAGGTGCGAGCGCCAAGCAAACCCTCGAGCCGTGGAAGTTTGGTGGCGTGGGCGACTACCNCAAGCCCATGATTGATTTGAGCGATGCTCGAGACAGAACGCTGAGCNTTTGGAAAATCGCGAAAAAGAGCGGCTAGCCCTCGAAGAACTCGATGGTGACTTCGGTACCCTTGCCGACATTACTTTGGACATGAATGGGCCAATCGAATTGATGCACGAGGCGCCGCACGATGGAAAGACCCAGACCGTGTCCCATGCTACTGGCGCGGCTGCGCTCGCCACGATAGAAAGGCTCGAACGCGTGCTGCAGTTCTTCGGGGCTCATACCGATGCCCGTATCGATCACACTGATGGTGTTCTCGCGAATGCGCACCACGACCGAGCCTTGCTGCGTGTAGTTGATGGCGTTGCGCAGCAGGTTCGTCAGGATGATCTGGATGACCCGGGATGGCGATTTCACCCACAGCTGTGCCTGCTCGTCTATGGATAAATCCAAGCCGCGATCTGCCGCCATGGGCGCCAACTGCTCCACAAAGCCCGGTACCAGATCGTTCAAACAGCGAATCTCGTGAATCCGTTCAACCTCTTCACCCCGAGCTAACAGCAACAAGGTCTCAATCAAGCCTTCCATGTCTTCTACCGTGCGCCGCATTCGTGCGAAGGCTTTTTTATCGTCTTCCGAGCGATCACTTTTTCGCTGCAACAGATCGAGTGAGCCTTTGAAGACGGCAATCGGCGTGCGCAGCTCGTGACTGGCATCTCGCGTAAAGATGCGCTCTCGTTCAATAAAGGTATCCAGCCGCTCGGCGAAGCTGTCGATGGAGTCAATCATCACATCGACCTCTAAGTTTGCCAGCACGCGCAGATCACCTAGGTCCACGGCAGGTTGGTTATAGCCGCCAAAGCGAAATTCCTCTAGGTAGTCGGCCAATTTCACGATGGGCGATATGGCGCGATGCGACAGGCGATAGGTGAGCAGAGAAAAGCCGTAAACTAGTAACAGTGCCAGCGACAGCGGCAGAATGCCGAAATAGAAGGCAAGTTGAGAAACGTCTTCACTGAAAAATACCAAATACAGCGTCGGCCCANGGCCATCGCTTTGCTGGCTAACGAANAATGTGGGCGTTTCACCGTTCATCGATACTCGGCCCAAAAACCCTGCCGGATGCTGCAGCAGCTGCTCCTGAGNACTGACNGTGCCCGGCGTCATGGGTTTTGGGCCGGCNAGCGGATCGACCAAAAATCCACGCATGTTGGCAGTATCAGGTAANGGCTGATTAGGATTTTCAGCGTACAAAGACCAGTAATGAGAGGCTTCGTTCTGCAGCGCTTCGGTAATTAGGAAATCTTCGACAATCGTGTTGGTAATGTAGATACCTGCGGCAACCGCAGCGCTGATCAGCACGACCTGCAGCGCGACCACACGCCCGAGCTTGGTCATAAGCCTGGTTCGACGAATCTTCAAGCAGCATCCCCAAATGACATTGTTCTTATAGCGAGAGTCTCCCGTCTCTCAGGCCGAAGGCGACAACGTCGTNCTATCGGCCTCTACGGATNATGACATAGGAGTTACTCGGCGGTTAGTCGAGATTTGGCTCGGCTAAAAACAAAGAAAAAGANCACCATCCANGTCAGCGCCAAGACTACTAGGCCTTGGGCNCTGGGTATGGTNACGGCGCCAAAACTTTCTCCCGTTAAATAAGACAAAGGTGCACCACCGCCNACCAACAANGCGCCCAGAACGGGTCGGTTAACCAAGAAGATGAGACTGTGACGAATGCTCAGCCCCACAGCCAGCCACAGCAGAACGATCCAAGCAGGTGCAATACTCAGACCCGGCGCAAGGTTCAGCGCAGCGTCGCCATAATCCAGGACACCGGCGTACATCCAAAACGTATCGAGACAGAGGCCNATCAGGCCCAATGCAATAACGAAGGGTCGATCTCCGACAAACTCGCGCTGCCAGAAACTGAGCACNAACATGGCGGCTAGNGCTGGCAAGCCGNAGTAGATGCCACCCAAAACGCAGCACAACCAAGCGGCTTTGAGCATNAGGGCGTTGGCTATTTTNTAGCGTCCAGGCGCTGCGAACATAGAAGGATTCGAGTNGCTAACCACCTTGGCTCTGGTCAGCGCCGCCCATGTCCGCTGCATAGTCANNCTGACCTNTGCTGCGGCTCAGAGTTGGTAGCTTAGCGAGCAGTTTTTCAGCGGCATCGATGCCGCTGCGAAACCCATCTTCATGACCACCCATNCCCCAATAGGCGCCGCAGTAAAATGTGCGATCTAGCCCACTAATTTGCTCCTGGCGCTGCTGCGCTTGATAGGCGTCGGCATCCAGCACAGGATGACGATACTTNCGCTCAGTCCAGATACGCTTCGGGGTGCTTTGTGGATTTAAAGTGATGAAAAATTGCGGCCCGNGAATGCCCTGCACACGATTCATCCAATAGGTTGTCTCAGATCGACCACTTTGCGCATCGATCCGTGCATTCCAGCTCGACCAGTTCCGCCGATCNCGTGGCATATAGCCGGCATCGCCATGCAAGACCACTTGGTTGTCCGTGTACTTTATCGCACCCAGCACGTCGGTTTCTGCCGTTGTNGGTTCCACCAAAGCATCCAAGGCTTGATCACTGTGGCAAGCCATAATGACCGCATCGAATTCTAATGATTCGTGCTCAGTTTCGAGCACGACGCTGCTATCGGTACGCAGAACCCGCAAGACTCTCGAATTACAGCGAATATCTCCAGGGAATTGTTNGGAAAACACTTCGAGATATTGCGATGCACCGCCACTCACAACCTGCCAGAGCGACTGGGCTGGATGCTGAAAAATCTTTTGATTCTGCACAATTGAGGCCAAGTGCTGCAGTGGGGTATCCAANGCGCTTGCCTGACTCTGCGCCCAAAGCGCAGCGCACAGCGGCGCCATATGTCGCTGCACAAAACCTTCGCTATAGTTGTTCTGACGAAAGTACTCACCTGCATTTAGCAGGCCTTGATGCTCTGCGGCCTTGGGCGCTTCCATATGAAAACGCTGCCAGTCCCACAACAAGCGCCAATGCTTGAGCGAAAGCAGTAATTCACTGGAAGAAAAAAATGTTCGCCAGCCAATCGTGCTGTATTCGCGACCATCCTTATCGGACCGAACGCTAAATGTCATGTCCGTACGCTGGGTTGGCACGCCAATCTGCGCCAGCCACTGACAAAAGCTAGCATGGCCTGACGGGTGAAAAGCCACGAATCCCGTGTCGATGGTATAAACCTTGTCCTCGACCCAGACCGAATGTGAGTCTGTATGACCGCCCAAGCGTCGTTGCGCTTCGAACATCGTGACATCTACCGATGCCGCTAGGCGGTGGGCAGCTGCGACCCCAGAAATTCCGCCGCCGACCACGGCAACTCTACGGACGTCGGCAGCACCACGAGTAGGACTTTTTGGATTGTTCATGAAATTTGCTCAGTGAATAGCCTGCTAATAAAGCAATCCCGAGGCAAGCAGGCTTCGACCTTGATCGCACGTGCAGCGGGGTTTGAACTTCCTAAATCAACCCGTCTTCTTGTCACCTAGCACGCACAGAGAAGAATCAATCTCAGCTTGAGGACTTTGTAGGACTGTTATTCTCGCTGTTTGACGTGAAGCCATCGTGAAGCCAGTGATATTGGGCTTCACCGATTTTTCACGACGGCATTAATAGCCTGCGGCCATGAAATCTATTCCCCTAATTTTATTTGTTGGCATCGTCGCCGCCGGCTGCGCGAGCGCCCAATCCGACCAACGCGCGGGTGTCTCATACCCGATTGCATATGAGCAGGCTTTATTTGAGTTTCCCGGCACGGACGCCGTCCGGGAATCTGTGATCGATGAATTTGTCGACTTTCTGTCGAAGCTTGGCGCTGACAACACGGCTGAGCGGGCTGACAAGATGTATGCCGAAAACCTTTACTTCAGCGACGCCCTGATGATGACGAGCAGCAAAGCCGCCGTGGTAAAGCATTTTCGCGGTTTGGTTGAAGGCGGCGCTAGCGTTGAAGTCAAGATGCTCGATGTACTCGTGCAAGACACGGACGTCTATTTGGTATGGCTAATGACGGCTTCCTTTCAGCCAATCCGAAAAACCGTGACCAGCAAAACCATCGGCATCACCCATGCGCGCTTCAATGCCGCCGGCAAAGTCGTACTGCACCAAGACTTCTGGGATACCGGTCTAGGCTTCTATCAACATGTGCCGGCACTGGGCAACGTCATCAAGAGCATTAACCGGCGCTTTGAAGCCGAGGACACGGCTCGGTGATTTGGGCCGTGGGGCTAGCCGCGCTGCTGACCCTGATGAACAGTGTGATAGCGTGGCGTCTTTCCGCACGCTATCAGTGCGCCAGCGTCGCCGACATATTTTGGCCCCTGCACCACCTCGTCAGCATCACTACTGTGCTGTTGCTTATGCCGCAGAATCTCAGCACGGCCTCCCTGATGGCTCTGATTTTAGTCATGCTCTGGGGAGTTCGACTGACAACCCATCTAAGCCTTCGTCAGGCGGGCGTTGAAGAAGACCC
This sequence comes from Gammaproteobacteria bacterium, assembly GCA_002726925.1. Lineage (GTDB taxonomy): Bacteria > Pseudomonadota > Gammaproteobacteria > Pseudomonadales > Azotimanducaceae > UBA4421. The sequence continues at coordinate 7,476 of PBTJ01000002.1, forward strand.
CCGATATCAGGCGATCCGAGCGAGCATTGGCGCGGATTTTGACCGCAAGAGCCTTTACCTTATTTTCATTCCCCAGGCCCTCATGGCTTGGTTTATCTCGCTGCTATTAGTGCCCGCGCTCACGGTGGCCCATTGGCCTGTCTTGGCCTATGCAGGCTTGCTGCTGTCCAGCTGCGGTTTAATTTGCGAAATTATCGCCGACCTGCAGCTGAGCGTGTTTTTGAAAAAGCGTGCAACCCAGCCCAATAGCGACAGACGTGTTTTGGATAAGGGCCTATGGTCGCTCAGTCGTCACCCCAATTACTTCGGTGAGTGGGTATTTTGGTTAGGCCACGCCATCACCGCGGCAGCGCTGGTCAATGGTTTCCTCGTGGTGTCTCTTGCGGCCATGGGCTTGCTCACGTTTTTGTTGCTGCGCTTCACCGGCGTTGCTCGCTCAGAGCCCGGGATCGCCGACAAACGGCCGGATTACGCCGCCTATCAGGCCAGCGTGCCACCCTTCTTTCCTAACCCCACTAAAATTTGGTCCGCCCTAACGCGGAGCGCGCATCAAGCGCCAAATACCAAGCACCACCTAGGCTGGTGGCTGATGCTCTTCGCTGTGGGCTTAGCAGGTCATACCGATCTCGCCAGAGCACAGGGGCTCCCAGCGCAGTCGTGGTTTTTTGATGTGCGCATAGACGACAAAGACGTAGGCTTTCATAAATTCAATCTGCGGCAGGTCTCGAGCGGTTATACGATGGATGCGACGGTTGAGTTTCGCTACAAGATACTCGGCGTCACGGTCTTCTCNTACGAGCACGCGGTTAACGANCGNTACGACACCGATCTNTGCCTGCAGAGTATTTCCAGCGAAACCAAGACCAATGGCAAAACGCAGTCTCTCAATGGCCGCGCGATAGCAGAGGGCTTTGCATTGTCGGCCCAGCCAGCGATCCAACCGGCGACCAGTGTGGGCGTGAAATGCTTAATGACGTTTGCCTATTGGACACCCAAATTGCTCTCGCAATCGCAGATCCTCAATGGCCAAACAGGCGANCTGGTAGACNTTCTNATCAGGCCAGAAAATTCCGCAGACAGCGACCAGCTGNTATATGCATTAANCGGTGACAAAATAGATGTGCGCCTGGGCTATGACGAGGCTGGGAACTGGCGCAGCCTCGATTCAANTCTGCAAAACGGTCGTTTGTTATCTTACCGGCTGCGCCAGTAGCGCACGCTGACTTTGCGGCACGATGGCTTAGTTGCCTACTGTCTCTTCGTCATACTGCAAAACGCCCGCCGCGGCCAAGGTACCTACCTCGCCGCTGTCGCGGCCCAGCCACTGGTGCAGTACCTCGGCATTATGTTCGCCGCGGTGGGGCGCTGGACCGCGTACGCCGCTGCTAGCGTCAGAAAAACGGTANGGTGATTGCGTCAGCGGGCGTGACCCACCGGCTCGGTCATCCATTTGNACAATGGCGCCCCGGGCCACCAAGGTTGGCTGCTCTACAACATCCTCCGGCTCACGTACCCTGCCCCAGGCCAAATTCATCGCCTGCAGGGTGTCTTCTACTTGGGTCCAATCTTCCAGCGCCAGCAGGTAATCCGCGACAATCGCCCGCCGGGTCGCGATTTTCTCCGACAACGGGGTGTTTTTGCTGGTGGGGTCATTGACACCCATGATCTTGGTCAACTGGATCCACAAAAACCTAAAATCTGCGGACAAGAGAATGGGNCCAGCGCCGGTGGCCCAGACATCATTAGGCAGCGCGGCCGTATCCTCAGCATCCTCCAAGGCATATTGCACCTGATCGTCGGTGGCAAAGGTCGCATCGATCATCGCGATATCAATATGCTGCCCCTTGCCGNTACGCTGGCGCATGATGACCGCAGCAAGCAGCCCAACCAAACCGTGCAAACTGGCGTTGGTATCGGCAACCGATAGCGGCAGATCGGTTGTCGCGATGCCTCCGCGATTCGCCTGGCGCTGCATCAGGCCTGCCTCGGCNTGAATAATGGGCGCATAGGCGGGGCGGTGAGACTCTGGACCGCCCTGACCAAAGCCAGAAATCGACAGCATGATCAGGCCCGGATTNACCGCTTTCAGCGTGTCGTAGCCGAGTCCGAGGCGGGGCATCACATCAGGACGGTAGTTCTCGATAACGATATCCGCCTCGGCAACCAAGTCCTTGACCAGATCTACCGCTCCAGGCGCGCGCAGGTCCAGACAAATGTTGCGCTTACCCGCATTTTGCTGGTGGTAATAACCAGGCAGCCCCGCGATATTGCGGCCCCACAGGCGAGTCACATCGCCATCTGGTGGCTCGACCTTCACGACATCGGCNCCNAGATCACTGAGCATGCGACCGGCAAAGGGCCCCGCCAGCACTCTGGAAAAATCCAGCACCTTCAGACCGTGCAGCGGATAGTTTTCATTGGGTTGTTGTGTAGTCAATGTCCCATTCCTCAAAGGCTCCCAAGCCCTTATGCTCTCATGACTTCAGCCGAATTTGGCAGGGCCGATGACAAAAAGAACTCCGAGACCGAGCAGCCAAGTGCCAACGGAGCCACCGCTGGTCGCAGACAATACGGTGCTATCAGGCTCAGTGCATGAGTTAGGGTGGGCGAACGCAGACGCGGATGCTTTTGCCAAACAGCGCGAATACTTAGCAACAAACAACGGCATACGAGGTCTTGAACGGCTGCAGCCGACGGATATCGAAGACGCAGTACGCATCTTCTACCGCGACGGTTTTGTGGTCATAGAAAATGCAATTGACCATGAGCAGCTAGCAGCGCTTCAANAGGCCTCGGAGCGGGTGATACGCGAAGTCCTCGCCATGGATAAAAACCGTCAGGGCAATCGAGGCTCACATCGCTATTCCTTTGGCTCCGCGAGCCGCACCGGGCAGCTCCTGCATGAACCGGCCTGGGCGATGTTGGTCGACGTACCCACGGTGACGCCCATCATCACGGCGATATTTGGTAGCCGCGACTACATCCTGCGCGGCGCAGGGGGNGACTTTTGCTTACCCGGCGCGAGCAACTATCAACCACTGCATTCAGACATGAATGATCGCATCGAGTATGAGGGTANAACCTTCGGTTCGTTCCATGATCCGCGGGGCAAACTTAACTATCGCGACCTACCCTGCCCCTACGTTTGCTGTAATTTCTTAACCAGTGACTTCACCGCTATCAACNGGCCTACCCGACAGATCCCCGGCACTCAGCACAGTCAGCAGCGTATTCCCAAACTCGCCCAAGAACCCGAATGGATGAAGCTCAGCACGGTCTGCCCAGCCGCCGCTGGCAGCGTGCTGATTCGCGACACGCGCGCTTGGCACGGCGGTACGCCAAATTTATCCGATCAGGTGCGGGCTATTCCCAACACGGAGTATCACGCACCGTGGTACCGCGAACCCATGCGCAGGTCCATGCCACGAGAGATTTACGAATCTCTGAGCGAGCANGGCCAGTACATTGCGCGTTACGTCGTCGCCGAAGCCGGCGAAGAACTGAGTACCGGTTTTCGTGAAGACTTAGGCACGACGCCGCCGGGGCTGAGAGACAACGCGTAACCAGCAAACAGTTCAATGAATCTCTGCTGACTCACCCTGAGCGGCGCGAAGCTTGTCGATNTCAAAGTCGGGTTTCNGNGCTGCTGAGATGATCACGGCTTCGCGCCGCGCCANCTGTTCTGCCGCTGCTTGCACCTGANCAATGACCTCNGCNGGAATCACCACCGCNCCGTGTTGGTCAGCGTGNATGATGTCGCCATCGNTTACCCGCATACCNGCNACNTCTACCGGTCGGGCATAGTCCACCACATGCACANAGGCATGGGAGGGTAATACGCTGGCGGCGAGCATCTGAAAACCCGGTGCAATGTCGGGCACATCGCGTACGCCGCCGTCGGTAATAACGCCTTGGCAACCAAAGCCCATATGTATGTTGGAGTTCACCTCACCCCACAGACAGCCGTAGCCGTTATTGCCGTCCAGATCCTGAATCACTGCAATGCTGGGCTTGGGTCCGCGGTCAATGTACTCGTAGTAATTGTCCGACAGCGCCCGCGCTTCTTTGCCAGAAAGATCCGATGGGTGTGCGGCGCGGATCGTCGCGGTGCGCGCGTAGCCAATCATGGGCGGCAGCGCCGGGCGCGTACAAACCAGCTGGGAGGTGGTAAAGCCATAGCCCCGACGCTCGGGAATGAGCAGCTCTAGGGCGTTGCAGACCGTTGGGGTATCGAAACGCTGCAGCGTTTTAATCAACGCGTCGTCTAGTTCTGCGCTCATGTTATTTTTCCTTCAAGGTTGTGGGGATTGTCGATGTGTTCTGGCGCGAGCNGTGGTCTGTCAAGTTGGGTTCTGATTGCGCTTTCGCTACAGTTTAGCCAGTCATTACCGACATCGCCTAGGGTAGAGGAAGGGAGAGTTTTACTGTGTCAGATCATCAATCAAGCCGAGCGGAGGTGCTGGCCACCCTGACCGCTGCGGGTCAGCCATTTGAACTTGTCGATAGCACCGTGTTTGGACGTGATTGTCGATTCTTCAAAAACGCACCGGCCACTCTGCGTGACCTATATTCTGACAACGCCAGCGATCTCGAGTTTTTAGTCTACGAAGATGAACGCCTGACCTATGCCGAAGCCTACTCAAAGTCGGCGCAAATCGCTCACCTATTGATTCAGCAGTACGGTATTAACAAGGGCGACCGCGTAGCAATTTCCATGCGCAATTACCCAGAGTGGGTGTTGTCCTTTATGGCGGTCACCTCCATTGGGGGTATTGCGGTAGCCATGAACTCCCTGTGGCGTCCCGATGAAATGGCCTATGGTCTGATCGACAGCGGGGCCAAGGTGCTGCTGGCTGACGAGGAGCGACTGGCGCGATTTGCCCAGATCGAGAACACTCCGGAGAACACAGTCGACGTGCAGACCATTGCCATACGCACTAGTGCCTACCCGAACAGCCCAGAGCTAAGCGTACTGTTGGAGCAGCAGGCCAACGCACATGGTGTGCTAGCGATGCCAGATCAGCGCCCCCACGCCGAGGACGATGCGACGATTTTGTACACCTCAGGCTCTACCGGACATCCAAAAGGCGTGGTGTCCTGTCATAAGAATATCTTGGCGGCGCTCATGAGCTGGGAGCTGGATCAAACCTGCGCAATTGCCATGCTGCCGGAACCCCCGCCGCCGCCCCCGCAGCAGGCAGCAACACTGCTCGCGGTGCCGCTGTTCCACGCCACAGGTTCCCACGCGGTGTATCTGGCCAGCTACCGCCATCAGCGCAAGATCGTCTCCATGTACAAGTGGGATGCCGCACTTGCTGCAGAGCTGATCGAAGTCGAAAAGATCAGCTCGTTTATCGCACCGGCAGCCATGACAGGCGATTTAGTACAGGAAGCGATCCGCACCCAACGCGACCTTGGCTCAATGGTCTCGGTGGGTGGTGGTGGCGCACCGCGTGCACCGGAACAGGTACGCAACATCGAAAAGTCATTTACCAACGCTCTGCCAAGCACCGGCTGGGGCATGACAGAAACCAACGCCATTGGCACCGGCATTGGCGGCATGGACTATCTGGAGCACCCAGAAAGTTCCGGGCGCTGTAGCGCAGTGATGGAACTGAGCGTCATCGATGACGACGGCAATGCAATGGCGGCAGGCGAGCGCGGCGAACTGCTGATCCGCGGAGCCGGGGTATTCCGTGGTTATTGGAACCGCCCGGAAGCCAACGAGGAAACCTTCTTGACAGGCGGCTGGATGCGCACTGGTGATGTGGCTTATCTTGACGATGAAGGCTACCTCTACATCGTCGACCGCATTAAAGACCTGGTCATTCGCGGCGGCGAGAACATTGGCTGCGGTGAAGTAGAAGCTGCCTTGCTAGAGCATCCACTGGTGCAAGAAGCCTCTGTATATGCCCTCCCCGACCAGCGCTTGGGCGAAGAAGTAGGCACCACGCTTTATGTGTCATCTGAAATCACTGACGACGAGCTGTCCGGATTTCTGCAGCAGCGGCTGGCGAAGTTCAAAGTGCCGCGCTATGTCCACCAGCAGCAGGCCCCACTGCCACGCACCGCGTCAGGAAAAATTCTGAAACGAGATTTGCGCGAAGATGCCTGCAAGCGACTCGGCCTTGCCCAGTGAGAGCCAGCGCCCTGCTGCTGATCTGCGGGCTATTGGTAGCCTGCGGTCAAGGAGGCCGAGAAAACGTGAATCAGTCCCTAGTTAAGGAAACCCGATCCGGCAGCGTGCAGGGCGCTTGGGCGGACAAAGCCGCAGGCATACAAGTCTTTCGCGGCGTACCTTTCGCCCAACCGCCAGTCGGTGAATTGCGCTGGCGCCCGCCGGCACCCATAAAACCCTGGCGCGATGTGAAAAGCGCCGAGCACTTTGGCCCCGCCTGCTATCAAGCGTTCAGCGAAGACGCCTTTGTATGGAGTCGCGGCACATTCAAGCGCAGCGAAGACTGTCTATATCTCAATATTTGGGCCGATGCTGAACCCGCGGAACCCTTGCCAGTCATGGTTTGGTTTCATGGTGGCGCCCATACCGGGGGCTTCGCCCACGTCGAACTGTTCGACGGCACTGCGCTGACTCGCAAGGGGGTCTTAGTGGTAACCGTCAACTACCGCCTTGGGCCCTGGGGATTTTTAGCGCACCCCGCGCTGAGCGCCGAATCCGACAAGCACAGCAGCGGCAACTTCGGGCTGCTGGATAAGATCGCTGCGTTGCAGTGGGTACAAGACAACATCCAAGCCTTTGGCGGTGATGCCGCCAACGTCACGATTTTCGGCCAGTCCGCTGGTTCCATGAGCGTCTGCGCGCTGATGGCGTCGCCCTTGGCGCAGGGTCTCTTTCACAAGGCCATAGGCCAATCTGCGGCCTGTTTTAATCGCTATGGTCGCGACCCCAGCGGCGAAGAGCGCGGTGCAATGCTCGCCGATTATTTGTTACCTGACACAGCAACAATCAGCGCCGAGGATCTGCGTGGCGTCAGCAATGATCAGCTTTTGAAAGCGTCTACCGACAGCGGCTGGGATCCGGGTAGCGGGCTGATCAGTGTCGATGGCTGGGTGCTGCCCGAGGCGCCGCAGACAACCTTTGCAAACGGCAAACAAACCAAAGTGCCGGTGTTACTCGGCTCTCTTGCCAACGAAGGCATTGAGTTGCTGGCGCTGAATGCGAGTCTGACCGAGGCAGACTTTGATACCTACTTAGAAACTAAATTTGGCGAGCTCGCAGCGCCAATCAAACTGGCCTACGCCGCAGAACGATTGATCGGCCCAGGGCTTGCCCAACGTAGCATTGAAACCGATTTATTCATGGCACTGCCCATGCGCCAATGGGCGGAGTATCAAGCCGCTATTGACGCGCCTAGCTATCTGTACTTTATGGACTACATACCGCCGGCCTATCAGATTTATCGCGTCGATCAGCCAAACCTAGACCTGCCAGATGGCCCGCGCAGCGCTGGGGCCTACCACTCCGCGGACCTCGCCTTTGTCTTCAACAATGTGGGTAAGAGCGGCGACTTCTGGAACGATGACGACTTCACCATGGCTGATCGTATAAGTGACTACTGGACGAGCTTTGCCAAAACAGGCAACCCCAACCATGGCGAACACCCGAGTTGGGAGCCTTACGAAGCGCAGACCCACAATACAATGATGTTGAACCTAGCAGGAGAACAGCGGCCCGGCGCGCTGCGGGAAAAAATCGACTCGCTCGCCGGCGCCAAAAACGCGCTGACCGAACATCACAAGAACTAGATCGCAGCCGTTGATCGGTCAATTACTTATAAAACTGTTAACTCTCGATTAGCACGGTAAACTCGCCTCATGAGCACAAAAACAAGCACAAGCGATGACGAGCAATTGAGTTTTGAGGAAGCCATGGCGGAACTCGATGACCTCGTATCGCAGATGGAAGATGGCGACCTCAGCCTCGACGACTCACTCAAAGCCTTTGAGCGCGGGGTCATGCTTACCCGCCAATGCCAGCAAGCGTTAAGCCAGGCGGAACTGCGGGTTAAAACCCTCACCGATGCCGACACTATCGAAGCGCTAAGTTCAGAGGACGCATGATCGACCCCTTTACGCGTGTCAATGACGCCATTGCCGACACCCTCGACACACTGCTCCCGCAACACTCCGACATCGCCCAACCCATGGTCGACGCCATGCGTCATGCGGTGTTGGGTGGCGGTAAGCGTATGCGCCCATTGATGGCCTGTGCTGCCTGCGAGGCGTTTAACGGCAGTTTCAAGTCGGCGTTACCCGCCGCGTGCAGCCTAGAATTTATTCACGCCTATTCACTAATCCACGACGACCTACCGGCCATGGACGACGACGAACTCCGTCACGGTCAGGCAGCAACCCACATTGCCTTTGGTGAGGCGAATGCGATTTTGGCAGGAGACAGCCTGCATTCTCTGGCTTTTCAATCTATTGCTGAAGCACCGGCGCTTAGCCACGCCGCGAAGCTACACTGTATTTCGCTGCTGTCTACGGCTGCGGGCTGGCCGGGTATGGCGGGCGGCCAGTGCTTGGATATCGCCGCCGAGGGCGAGGAGCTATCATTAGCGCGCCTTGAGGCATTGCACAGCGCTAAGACTGGCGCGCTGATCGAAGCATCCTTAGTGATAGGAGCTTATTGCGCGGAAGTGGCACCCGACAATCCTCGGCTCGCCTTGCTGCGCACCTTCGGCCAGCGTATCGGGCTGGCCTTTCAGATTGTCGATGACATTCTCGACGAAACCGAAAGCTCGGCTACCTTAGGCAAGCCCGCTGGCTCGGACCAAGCGTTACACAAAAACACCTTTCCCAAGCTCATGGGACTGGAGGGCGCACGGCAGCGCGCGGAGTCCTTGCTGGCTGAGTCCTTAGCCTTGCTAAAGGAAGCCAACTTAGGCACTGAGCTGCTGACAAGTTTGGCGGAGCGCTCCGTTAAGCGCCGCCACTAGGCGGTTATATCGACCAGTAGAAGGCCATTGGCCCCAGTACCGCCGCGCACAGTGCGCCAGCCAACAGATCATCCGCCATAATACCCAGTCCGTTATGCAGCCTACGATCGAGTATGCCAATGGGCCCAGGCTTAAATATATCCGCAAGGCGAAACAGCGCGAAGGCAGCCAGCGCCCACTCTAGCGATTGCGGCAGCCAAATCAGGGCCAGCCACATGCCTGCAACTTCGTCCGCGACGATTTGCGGCTCATCCTGTATGCCCAAGCGCGCGACTAAACGCTCGCATACCCACCAGCTGAGCAGAAAGTACACGACAACAATACCCAGCTGCACCGGCCATGACAGCGAACTCAAAAAGAACCACCAAAACACTAGGGCACCCAGCGAACCCCAAGTGCCCGGGGCAGGTCGCAGGAAACCCAGCCCTGCCGCGGTCAGCCACAGCACGGAGGGTTGCATGATGAGACGGGGCGTGAGCATGGCCTATTGGTCTGTGCCGAAATGATCAAAGCCATTGCTGGCGAGCGGCGCTCCATCCAGGGTCAGGCCCGGTTCAGCAGTCAGCATGCCAATGGTGTGGGCGCCAGGCAGGGGTTTATCACTGGCTACCAAAAGCTCGTAGTCGTCACCGCCAAACAAGGCGTCCTCCAAGGTGGCCCCTGCCGCTAAGGGGATAGAGGCAGCCTGCAGGGCGGCACCACAGCCGCTAGCCGCGCATAAGTGCGCTAGGTCTTGGCTCAGCCCATCGGAAATATCTAGGCCCGCGCTCGCCGTTTCCACCATAGCCAATACATCGAAACGTGCCTGAGGCCGGTAATAGGCGGACTGCACTGGCGTCAGCACCGCTGGGTCAACCGGCAGCATTTGACCCGTTCGGACACACGCCGCTGCCGCGCCAAGGCGCCCTGTCACCGATAATTGCTGACCCGCTTGTCCTCCTGAGCGACGCAACAGGTATTGATGCTCGATCTCACCGTGAGCGCTAACGGCAATATTCAGCGGACCTCGGGTCAAGTTGCCCCCGCAAACGTAGACCCCGAGATCCCGCGCGGCGTCGGCCATGCCACGAGCAAGCGAGACCACCCAAGCTGAGCCCAGCGCAAGCTGTGTATCATCAATCGACAGCGATACCAGACAGTAGCGGGGTGAGGCGCGCATTGCGGCAAGATCCGAAAACGACACCATCAGTGCGCGATAGCCAATCAGGTGCGCTGGGGCGGCGGCGGGAAAGTGCACATCTGGCAGCAGCGTGTCGATGGAAGCGACTTGAGCAAGACCCGGCGTGGTCTTGATGACCGCCGCGTCGTCGCCGGGACCCACGCTCACCCAGTCGCCTGTGGCGCGGTCGCCTAAGCCTTCAACGATAGCATCGATTAAGGCAAATTCATTGCGCATAGGTGCTAACGGCTCTGATTCGCCGCGACTTCAAGACTGCGGACATCTTGCGAGAGGCGATCCAGCACGCCATTGACGTACTTGTAGGCGTCTTGGGCGCCAAAGGTTTTGGTGAGCTCGACATATTCGTTGATGACCACGGAATACGGCACGTCGATGCGATGGTTCAGTTCCGTGGCCGCGAGCCGAAGAATGCCGCGTTCCACCAGATCCAACTGTGTCGCAGAGCGATCCAGCAGCGGCTCCAGCTGGGCATCCAGCGTCTGGCAGTGACGCACCATGAGCGTGAGGATGTCAGCGAAAAACTCCGCGTCAGCTTTATCCAGCGCCTTCTCACCGAACTCCCTGCGCAGCTGCAGCACCTCGGTTTGGCTAACCTGCCACTGATAGGCCGCTTGCGCCAGCGCTCGCCGCGCCTTGCGACGAGCCCACATATGGGTTTTGTTTTTCGGCGCAGCATTTTCTTCAGACATGGGGTTCCTGTAACGCATTCGGCGCAGGTTACTGCGCGGGCTGCAACCGTAGCTGTAAATCTTCGCCGATCATACGATGTTCTACGACTTTCGCGCGTTGCGCGTCCGCCAAGTGCGGTAGCGCAAATTCAGCCAGCGGCAGAGTAGCACTGCCCATGGCCATGGGCGCGATATAGCATACCCACTCATCCCACAGCGGCGCTTCTTGCGCCGCGTGCAAAAAACTGCCGAGAATTTTGGGCCCCGCCTCGACCAGCACATTGTTACAGCCGCGCTGAGCCAAAACCTCGAGCAAACCCGCCAAATTGCGCGGACCGCCGGCCAAGGGCAGATACTCCACGGCGCCCGGCGTCGTCTCCGCATAACTGGCACCTTCACCCAGACCATGCACAACCAAGGTGTGGTCAGAAAAAATCTGTCGATTGCTGGGCGCGCGCAGCGCGCTATCCAACACCACGCGCAGCGGCTGCTCGAGCGCGTGCGGCTGCCGGCCGAGATGCGCTGCGAGCTGTACGACTGCTACTTCACGGCGCTGCGGGCGAGCCAGGCGGGGCAGGGGCTGGAGATCGAAGGCCTCATGGGCACGCTCCCCAAGATTGTCGGCGATGGCGACACGGAAGAGCTGGAGGAGGCGCTGCTCTGCACGTACCGGCTCAAGACGGCCGTGCCGGCCGGAGCGCTGGCGCAGATGGGCGCGCTGGCGGGCGAGGGGGAGGAGGAGCACTGCCAGGCCCTCGGCGAGTTCTTCTCCCTCACGGCTCTCGGCTTCCAG
>PBTJ01000024.1 GCA_002726925.1 Gammaproteobacteria bacterium
TGTTCGCCCGAGCATGCGCTTGGCGTCTAAACCAACAGCGGCAACAGAGCGTTGGTTTCCCTGATGGCGCAGTGCGACCACGGAAGGCTCGTCTAAGACGATGCCCTCTTCACGGATATAAATCAGCGTATTCGCCGTTCCCAGATCAATCGAAAGGTCACGCGAAAAGAGGCCGCGAAAATTCTTAAGCATCGACCCTGCAATCCCTAAAAAATAAAGCGTAATCATAGGCATATGACATTCGAAAAGCACGGTTAAGATGACCTGTCTTTACATTCGAGCGAAGTGATTCGAAACAGATTTTTTAGGGCCCTCAGCATCTCGACATATCCAAGGCGTACCAGCATTCCCGGTGGAACCGGTCTACAATGTCCCAACGCCACGACTAACGTATTTCAATGTCACAAGAGCCAACCGCTGATCCAGAAGGTGAGAGCAAAGAGATAGATGTAGGCCATCTGGCCGGACTTGCGCGGCTAGCGATTAACGGCGCCGCAAGCGCGAAAATCGCCGATGATCTGCAGGCGATCATCGCGATGATAGACACCATGCAAGCAGTGAATACCGAAGGTATCGAACCGCTGTCGCATCCGCTGGATACCACCGCCCGACTGCGCAGCGACGAGGTCACAGAAAAACCTGACCCCGAGCATTTTCAACGCGGTGCCCCAGCAACTGCCGACCATTACTATTTAGTCCCTCGCGTTGTCGAGTAGAGCAAATCTATGAGCGAATTTTCTTCCCTGCGTGAGATGAGCGCTGGCTTGGCCCAGGGTGCCTACTCAAGTGTTGAACTGGCCCAAGCGCACTTGGAACGGATACAACATGCCAACACAACCCTTAACTGCTTTATTTCTGTGAACCCAGAGTTTGCCCTAGCTGCTGCTGCTCAGGCTGACCAGCAACGTGCTCAAGGGGATCATCGAGCGACCCTTGGTCTGCCCTTCGCACACAAAGATATCTTTTGCACACGAGACATTTTGACCACCGCCGGGTCGAACATGTTGAGTAACTTTGTAGCGCCCTACGATGCTACCGTCGTTAGCAATATGTCGGCGGCGGGCATGATCAGCGTAGGTAAAACCAACATGGATGAGTTTGCCATGGGCTCTTCAAACGAGAACAGTTTTTTTGGCCCGGTCAGCAACCCATGGGACCACACCCGGGTACCAGGCGGGTCGTCTGGTGGGTCTGCTGCCGCAGTGGCGGCTGGATTAGTGGCCGGAGCAACCGGCACGGATACCGGTGGCTCCATCCGCCAGCCAGCGGCNTTGTGCGGTATTACCGGCCTCAAGCCTACCTATGGTCGCGTCTCGCGATACGGCATGATCGCATTTGCCTCTAGTCTGGATCAGGCCGGTCCGATGACGCGGGACGCCGAAGACGCAGCGCTCATGCTGGGCGTTATGGCCGGCTTTGACCCCAAGGACTCCACCAGCGCAGCACGACACGATGATTGGCTTGATGCGGTCGTCGCTAACGGTATCGCTGAACTCGACCGCCCGCTGACCATCGGTCTACCTCGTGAGTATTTCAGCGACAANCCAAATTTTAGCGGCATCGAAGCGGCCAAGACCGAGCTACAAAAAATGGGCCATANGCTAGTAGATGTTTCGCTACCACACACCGAAGCAGCCGTGCCGGTTTATTACGTGCTGGCTTCAGCCGAGGCGTCGACCAANTTGTCGCGTTACGACGGGGTTCGCTTCGGCCATCGTTGCGAAGACCCGAAGTCGCTGCAAGATCTCTACGAGCGATCTAGGGAAGAGGGCTTTGGCGCGGAAGTAAAACGGCGAATCTTGACCGGCACCTACACGTTGTCCGTAGGCTATTTCGACGCTTACTACCTNAAAGCGCAAAAGATACGCCGACTGATCAGTGAAGATTTTCAACAAGCGTTTACGCAGGTTGATGTGCTGCTGGCGCCCACCTCGCCAACGCCGGCCTTTGCGAAGAATCAGCTCACCGATGACCACGTCGCCATGTACCAACAAGATTTATTTACGGTGCCCACCAGCTTGGCAGGGNTGCCCGCNATGTCCCTGCCATGCGGCTTCTCCAATGGCCTGCCCATGGGGATGCAGCTTATCGCGCCAGCTTTCCGCGAAGATTTGCTGCTTGAGCTCGCTGCCCAATACCAGCGCCAAACCGACTGGCACCTGAAGCGACCGGAGGGAGCAGTATGAGTTGGGAAGCCGTCATTGGCCTAGAGATCCACGTTCAGCTTGCGACTCAGAGTAAAATTTTTTCTGGCGCCAGCACCACTTATGGCGCATCGCCCAATGCGCAAGCATGCAACATCGACCTTGGNTTGCCNGGAGTACTTCCCGTATTGAACGAAAGAGCCGTGGAGTTAGCGGTACGCTTCGGTCTCGCGATTGGCGCGCAAATCAATCAGTACTCGATTTTCGACCGCAAAAACTACTTCTATGCTGACCTTCCNAAGGGCTACCAAATCAGCCAGTTTGAGACACCAATTGTGGGTGAAGGCACGATTACGATCACGCCTGAGAATGGCCGGTCGCGCANGATTGGCATTACCCGCGCGCATTTAGAAGAAGATGCNGGGAAATCTGTCCACGACCTATATCCGGGAATGACTGCCGTAGACCTCAATCGCACCGGTACGCCTTTACTGGAGATTGTTTCCGAGCCCGATATGCGTTCTGCTCAAGAAGCATCCGCCTACTTCCGGCAGATACACACCTTGGCTCGCTACATTGGTATTTGCGACGGCAATCTTGCCGAGGGCAGCATGCGCTGCGACGCCAATGTCTCCGTGCGTCCAAGCGGGCAAGCAGAATTTGGCGAACGCACGGAAATCAAAAACATCAATTCATTTCGTTTCGTCGAGCAGGCCATCGAGCATGAAATNGCGCGTCAAATCGATGTGCTGGAAGCCGGNGGAAAGATCGAGCGCGAAACCCGCCTGTACGACCCAGACAAAGATGAGACGCGTTCGATGCGCAGCAAAGAGCTGAGTAACGACTACCGATACTTCCCGGACCCNGATTTATTACCACTATCGATCTCCGAAGCGTTTATCGAACGGATTCGCGGCGAATTGCCTGAGTTGCCAGACGCGCGGCAAGAGCGTTATGCATCGACGTTAGGGTTATCAGTAGCTGACGCTGTGGCGATCAGCAGCGATATCGACCGCGCGGATTATTTTGATGCCTGTTTGGCAGCCGGAGCGGATGCCAAACAAAGTGCAAACTGGATGATGGGCGAGCTGTCCGCGTACTTAAACAAACACAACGTCAGCATATCGCAAAGCCCGATTGCACCAGCACTGTTGGCCCAGTTAATTGCTCGCATCGACGACGGTACGTTGTCATCAAAAACAGCAAAGACCCTGTTTGATGCGCTGTGGGGCGCTGAGCCAGCCGGCAATGTCGACGAACTCATTGAGACGCTCAACCTCGCTCAGCTGAGCGACGACGGCGCCCTGACTAAGATCGTCGATGACTTGATCGCAGCAAACCCGAAACAGTTCGACGAGCTGCGTAGTGGCAAAGAAAAAATGCTGGGGTTCTTCGTGGGCCAAGTAATGAAGGCCACCCAGGGTAAGGCTAACCCGCAGCAAGTGAATCAAATCATTCGCAACAAGCTCTGATTCCGCCGGCATGGCTTTGTGTCCTATCNCGGCGGCGAGAGCGCCCTTGCGTTGCAGGCGTTGTTAGGCTGGAAAAAAATCCAGCGCGGCCCGAAGTACATCTCGTCGAGAAATCTGACCGACCAACTGGCCATTTTCTAGCACTGGATATCGCCGTCGGTGGTCGCCTATGAATTGCTGCGCCAGACTGAAAATATCCATGTCTGGACCCACACACTCCACCTGTGTCTGCATAAANTCAGNAACAATTCCCGCGGNATCATCGTAGTAGCTGTCTTGTACAACCACCTGAATAAGATCGACCTCAGACAAGATGCCAATGAGCGATCCATCCTCATCTATGACTGGCGCGCCTGAGATGCCCTTTTCTAGCAGGGTTGCCATTGCCTGCACCACTGAATCGTTGGGGGCAAAGGTGATGACATGCGTNGACATAGAGTCTCTTACCTTCANTGACTTCATGGTATNCCACTCCGTTTACCTCNTTAGTGCTNNACAATACGGTNNTTGACGANCNCGCGTACGCGATAAGCGAGGCNNTTTGCCGAAACTTGTGATGTATATCTCGCTCTACCGAGTTGCCACGGGCGATAGTAGTATCTGGGGTCAGCAGAGACTCTTTGTCTCTAAAGAATGACTGAATTCAANNTGTTNAAGGGGAGTTATGAGTAAACAGCCATTACCCGCGGTCCCNTACCTGAAAATTCCTGAAGGCGGCAGCCCNTATCTCGAGGGCCAAAAGTGCGGCAACTGCGGCTCAACATTTTTGGGCGAACGCAGCGTTTGCTCGAAGTGCGGAGCACGCGACCAAATGAGCGCGGTCACCCTGCCAAACAGCGGCAAACTGTACTCCTACTCCATCGTGTACCGCTCTTTCCCTGGCATTGAAGTGCCCTACATTAGTGCCATCGTGGATTTAGATGATGGAACGGCAATCAAGGGCAACTTGATCAACGTAGAGCCAGATCCTGAAAACATCGAATTCGATATGCCAGTGGACGTGGTGTTCGCTGATGCTCTGGGTCGCAAGGACGCCGACGGTAACAGTTACCTTTCTTACTTTTTTCAACCAAAAAGCTAATTTCACAACAGAACAAAATGGAGAACGACTATGACTGACGCATATATCGTAGGGGTCGACATGATCAAATTTGGGCGCTTCCCCGAAAAAACCGTCCCGCAGATTGGCGCCCAAGCGGCCTTGATGGCGCTGGACGATTGCGGTTTGAGCATTCAACACATGCAGGCGCTGTATTGCGGTAACTTGGGCCAAGCCTCAGGCATGGTCGGCCAGCGACTACTGCAAGAGATAGGTCAAACAGGTATTCCCGTGGTCAATGTCGCCAACGCCTGCGCTACTGGCGCAACGGCGTTTCGCGAGGCCTGGGCTTCGGTCAAGGCGGGCCTATACGATGTCGTATTAGCTGTCGGCGTTGAGCAAATGGGCAAAGGCCTCCTCGGCGGCGCGGGCGGTAAGACCGGTATTCCAAAGGAAGGTCTGATGGGCTCTGGCACCATGCCAGCAGTATTCGCCGAAGCCGGCATGGAACACTCGCGCCACTACGGTACAACTTTCGAGCAGTTCGCTAAGGTGTCGGTCAAGAATCATCACCACTCCACGCTAAACCCCAAGGCGATGTATCAGATTGAGACCCCGCTGGAAGAAGTAATGAACGCGGAGATGATTTCTTATCCGAACACAAAGTTAATGTGTTCCGTCAATGTCGACGGCTCTGCAGCGGCAGTGATTTGCTCCGAGAAAAAAGCTCGAGAGTTGGGGCTGATGGATCGGGCGATCAAGGTCCGGGCCTCAGTTTTGGCATCGGATCCTTGGCAAGAACGTGATTTGGTCATGCCCGATGTGAATTCCTGCACCCAGAAAGCCGCCAAGGAAGCCTACGAAATGGCCGGGCTGGGACCTGAGGATATCGACCTGATTGAGCTTCACGATTGCTTTGCGACGGCAGAAATATTGCACTACGGCAACTTGGGTATCTGCAAACAAGAGGATGCGGGCAAAATGATCGATGACGGCGANGTCGCCTTGGGTGGGCGCATCCCCGTCAACGTCTCCGGCGGCCTGCTATCTAAAGGCCATCCGCTGGGCGCCACCGGTATCGCCAACATCTACGAGGTCAGTACTCACCTGCGCAANGAGGCAGGCTCTCGCCAGGTCGAGGGCGCNAAAATTGGNCTTACCCATGTTATTGGCCTGGGCAGTGCCTGCGCCATTCACGTGCTGGAACGCGCCTCCTAGGCAATAGCTTGCAGCAGCCGACGAAAAGCCAGGCTCGCCTGGCTTTTTTGTTGGTCACCAAGACCTGAACAGGAGCTTACTATGCGCATCGGCGTTGTCAGCGACACGCACAACAATTTGAAGAATGTTCGCAAAATCGTCGAACTGTTTAACGCCGAGGGTGTCGACCGAGTCATCCACACTGGTGATATCAGCCAAGCAAAAACCTTGGACGTGTTAGCCTGTTTGNACGCGCCACTATTTGGCGTATTCGGCAACAACGACCAAGAGCGCGAGGCCCTAACGCAGGCCATCGAACGCCACGGCTTCGCCTTTCAAGACCCGCCTTTGCACCTTNATTGGTGCGAGCGCTCGATNATTGTCGTGCACGATCCACTGGAATTTGAGGGCCACCTTGCNCATCAAGAGTTGGCCCTACATGGCCACACCCACAGATACCGCCTCGAAACCTCAGGCAGTCAGGTTATCTTCAATCCGGGAGAGTGTGCGGGCATGCTGGCCGGCAGAAATGCCGTCGGTGTGGTCGACCTGCGCACCCTAGAGTGTAGGTTGCTCAACTTTTAAAACGCCAAAATTAACCGCGCAACCCCTGCAAAATGGTACCGATACGTTTGGCGTTGACGCCAAGGTCGGATTGACCTGACCGGGAGACGCTGCGCACATCAATCACGCTGCCGCCAACGGCGCTTTCGCGAACGCGTATCACCACGTCGTCCTTAAAGCCAAACCAAAACGTCGTCGCCGTGGCCTCAATGATCCCCTGTTCCGCAGATACATTAACCACGGCTAGACCCATGTCTTCGAGCACGCTGACTGCTTCGTTTAACAAGATGCCAGGATTGGTGGGCAGTTCTAGAGTCTGCACCCAGGGATAGGCTTGTCGCTGCGGCTCGGCTAGTACATTGGCGTCGTAGACCAAGGGATTTGCGCCTTCCGCCGCACGCACTGCCACCAGTGCATCAAACGCTGGCGGATCTTGCGTATCAGTCGAGATGTTGTGGATGGCGGGTACGGAAGCTAACGCATTCATTTGCATGCCCACTTGCACGAGTAAGATTGTGCAGATCACCAGGGCGATCAAAATACTCGAGCGCTCTGTACTCAGTCCTTTCCTTAGCGCGACGACGTAGCCGATCACACCCAAAAAGAAACCCGCCGACGCGAGCAATATGCCGCCGCTTGCGACGGTAAAACCGCCGTTGTAGCTCCACATACCCAAGCGGGTGCCCAAACCTCCCATCAACAGAAGCACCGCGCCAATGACGGCACCAATCAGAATGGCCTGAGCCCACCAACGGGGTTTTTCAATTTCGTTTTCTGTCACGCTAACCATCTTCCAAAGGCACACCATATAGAGCGCAGTAACTTAACTGATCGTCGCGCCGCCATCGACAACAAAATTCTGACCGGTAGTAAAAGAACCCGCAGCAGAGGCCAAGTAGACCGCCGCGCCGGCAATTTCCCTCGGCTCGCCAATGCGACGCAGCGGGTCACCTGCGGTGCGATCCTTCAAAATGTCCGGATTTTCCCAAAGCGCCTTAGCAAAGTCTGTGCGCNCAAGGCCGGGCGATATGGCGTTAACTCGAACGTTGTGTTTGCCGTGCTCAACCGCCAGGTTTCGTACTAGCTGCAGGTCGGCGGCCTTGGAAATACAGTACGCGCCTAGCACTGGACTGCCACGCAAACCACCCACGCTGGAAACAANAATGATGGAGCCGTCTTTGCGCTCGATCATCTCAGGCAACACCATATTTACCAGCCAGTGGTTGGATTTAATGTTGATGTCCAGAATCTTATCCATGGCATCGTCAGGCAACTCCTGCATCGAACCGTAAAACGGATTTACCGCCGCGTTGCAGACCAGCACATCAATTTGACCCAGGCGCGCGCGTGTTTCGTCTACCAAATGCTGGAGCGCGTCACGCTGTCCCACATGAGCTGGGATGACGATGGCCTCGCCGGTCTCGTTACCAGAGGCCTTGGCTTCAGCGTTAATCGCATCTGCCACCTCTCGGCATACATCAGCCTTACGGCTACTGATTACGCCCTTGGCCCCCTGCCGAGCCATTTCTTCGGCAATCGCTCGACCAATGCCCTTACTCGAGCCAGTGATCAGTGCGACCTTGTTAGTCATATCAAACAGATTGCTAGACATCGATCTCTCCTGTTCTATCATTTATTGTCGGCTTCTAGCCGCTCCAGCGCTGAATTTAACCTGCTTTAGCGTTATAGTCGCGCGCCGGGGCTTTTCGGCATATCCCCACCGCTCTTAATCACTTTTTCAGGAAATTCTGTGACTGCAACATCCATGGAGGAGCTCGTCTCCCTAGCCAAACGTCGGGGCTTTATTTTTCAATCCAGCGACATCTATGGCGGCCTGCAGGGGGTCTACGATTACGGTCCCTTGGGCGTGGAGCTGAAGAACAATCTCAAGGCCGCTTGGTGGCGAGCCATGGTGTACGAACGCGACGACATCGAAGGCTTAGACGCAGCGATTTTGACCAATCCGCTGACGCTGCGGCACTCCGGGCATGAGGCGACCTTTACGGATCCGTTAGTTGACTGCCGAAGTTGCAAGAGCCGTTGGCGAGCAGACCACCTAGACGGCGACACCTGTCCCGGCTGTGGATCTAGCGATCTCACCGAACCACGGCCATTTAACCTGATGTTCAAAACCCAGGTCGGACCGGTACAAGACAGTGATAATTTTGCTTATCTGCGTCCAGAGACCGCGCAGGCGATTTTCACTAACTTCAAAAACGTAGTGGATTCCACTTCTCCCAAACTGCCGTTTGGTATTGCGCAGATTGGTAAGGCGTTCCGCAACGAGATCACCCCACGAAATTTCATTTTTCGCGTGCGTGAATTCGAGCAAATGGAACTCGAGTTCTTCGTCAAGGCTGGTGAGGACGAAGCATGGCACAGCCGCTGGGTAGAGATGCGCCTCGATTGGTGGGAACAACAGGGGGTAGAGCGCTCGCAGCTCGAGCTTTACCACGTTCCTGCGGGCGAGCTGGCGCATTACAGCAAAGCAACCGTTGACGTCATGTACCGCTTTCCCCATGGTTTGGAGGAACTGGAGGGTATCGCCAACCGCACAGACTTCGATCTTGGCTCACATTCCAAGAATCAAGAAGAATATAACCTCAGTGCCGAGGTTGAACCGAACAATGATTCCAACGCCAAGCTCGCTATGCAGGACTTGGAGGCCAAGAAATGGCATGTGCCATTCGTCATAGAACCCTCCGCAGGGGTCGATCGTGGCGTGCTGGCTGTGATGAACGAGGCGTATCGGGTTGAGACATTAGACAATGGGAGCGAACGTACGGTGATGGCATTCAAACCTCACCTAGCTCCCATCAAAGTCGCGATACTGCCTTTGAAGCGCAATCACGAAGGCATCGTGGCAAAAGCCAAGGCGATTAAGAGCGACCTTATGCAGTTGGGCATAGGTCGTATTTTTTATGAAGACACCGGCAACATTGGTAAGGGTTATCGTCGGCACGATGAAGTTGGTACGCCCTTATGCGTCACTGTCGATTTCCAAACCATCGAAGAGGATGACACCGTTACCGTTCGCAACCGAGACACCATGGCTCAAGAGCGCGTGGCGGTTGCTGATCTTGCAAGTTATGTCGTGAGCAATATGCGCGGCGGCTAAACCGATGTTACCGGCGAGCAGAGGGGGAGATCTGATGCCGCAACAAAGCCAGCACAAACCTATTGTCACGGGTGCCGGCATCACACTCTTGGGCGCCGCAATGCTATGGCCTGCACTGCAGCTCTTACTGGCTGGCGGCACCCCCTACTATCTCGCGGCGAGTGCGCTGCTACTCGCAAGTGGCATCGAGCTAATGCGTGGCCAAACACGTGGTTTTTATGCATTCGCCGTGTTGCTACTGCTAACGTTGGTCTGGGCTGTCAGTGAAGCTGGCACAGGCTTTTGGACCGTTGGGTCACGCATTTGGCTGATCGGGTTGCTGGCGTTATGGCTATGCACGCCAATGATTCGCCGCAAACTTTGGGGCGACGGCATGCCACCGCTGCTGAGCATGCGCACAGTACAGGTCTGCACTGTCACTGCGATGACCGTATTACTTTCAATGGTTATCGATGTGAACAGAGACACCGTAAAAGCCATCCCTGAGCGCCCGGAATTGACCCTGAATCGCGACAGCGATTGGAGCGCCTATGGCGCCAGCAAGGCAGGCACCCGCTACGCACCGTCAGATCAAATTAATACCAGTAACGTACATAAGCTGACTAAGGCTTGGGAGTTTGATACCGGCCGCATCGGTCGATTCAGCGCCACGCCTATCCAGATCGGCGACGGCATCTACCTGTGTACGGCGCAAAATGTCATGCTGGCCCTCGATGCGGATACCGGTGAAGAGCGCTGGCGTTTTGATCCGGAGAACCAAACCCCACCCTTCGGCATCATCGGCAACTGCCGAGGTGTTACCCATGTTGCGCTGCCGGATGCTGCGCCCGGCACGTTTTGTGCGGAACGCATCGTCACAGCAACCACCGATGCGCGCATGATTGCTGTGGACAAAGACACCGGCCAACCCTGCCCAGATTTTGGCCAGGAGGGGCAAATTTCCTTGCTCGCCGGCATGGGTGAAGTAAAGCCTTATTACTACTTTGTTACCTCGCCACCAACACTTGCCAGCGGTGTGCTAGTAGTTGGCGGCTGGGTTATGGATAACCAAGAAACTGACGAACCCTCGGGCGTGGTGCGAGCCTATGATCCTCGCACGGGCGAACTCGTATGGGCTTGGGATCTAGGCCGCGAAGGCGAGACTTCGCTACCACCCCAGGGTGAAACATACACTCGCGGAACTCCGAATGTGTGGAGCCTGACATCGGCCGATGACGAACTTGGGCTTGTCTACGTACCCACCGGCAATGCCACGCCCGATTACTTTGGCGGCCACCGCACCGAGGTTATGGACAAATACGCCAGCTCCGTCGTTGCCATCGACGCCAAGACAGGCCTCACACGTTGGCATTTTCAGACCACCCATCACGACATTTGGGATTACGATGTACCCTCGCAGCCAACGCTCACGGATATCACCGTTGACGGCGCGCTGCGCAAAGTCGTCATCGCGCCGACGAAGCGTGGCGAGGTGTTCGTGCTTGATCGCGTTACTGGCGAGCCGATTACCGAAGTGACAGAACGCCCGGTACCGCAGAGTGACCTACCCAATGAGCGTTCCAGCCAGACCCAGCCTTTCTCCACAGGCATGCCCTCCTTTGCCCACCAGATCATTCGGCCACAAGATCTGTTCGGGCTCACGCCTTTCGATCAGATGGCCTGCCGCCAACAATTTCACGAATTGCGCTATGAAGGTCCCATGACCCCGCCGTCAACCCAGGGCACCCTGCTCTACCCCGGACCCGCTGGCGGCATGAATTGGGGATCAGTGGCCGTGGACGAGCGTCGACAGTTAATGGTGATCAATAACCTGCATATGCCTTGGCAGGTCAAGATGATTGCCCGAGATGAAGACCTAGCACGCAGCGAAAACGAAGGCGACAGACGCGCGTATGGCATCGGCGGCCCCCAACGCGGGACACCGTTCGCCGCTCGCGTAGAGATGTTCAGCTCACCGTTTTTTATACCCTGCCTGAAACCACCCTATGGTGAGATTGCCGTTGTCGATTTGACCACCCAACAAGTCGTTTGGCGCCGCGGCTTTGGCCTGCTAAATATTGGCATGCCCTACTCCGCGGGATCTTTTGTGACCGCAGGCGGGCTCATCTTTAATGCAGGAGTGATGGACAACAAGCTTCGCGCCATCGACTTAGCAAACGGCGGCCTGCTTTGGTCTGCCAGTCTCGAACAAGCCTCCGGCGCCACACCCATGAGTTATGTCAGCGCCGGATCAGGCAAGCAGTATATCTTGGTGCTAGTGCCCGCAGTGGGTGGTCGTCAAGACCGTGAAGAGAGCCATGAGGCCGACGAAAACGGCGCAGTAGATAAGCGCGCAGGCGGTAAGGTTATCGCCTACTCGCTGCAGCATTAGTCAACCACAGGGGGCCTTTAAGCGATCATGCGTTAGCAAAGCATTCGCGCGGCCTAAATTTAGCCGCTTTGATCGAAGTTTCTTTAATCACGTCAATTTTGCGTTGGAGGGATCGCAATGATCTGTTCTTCGGTGTAGTGCTTGTCTTCGGTGTAGTGCTTGTCTTCGGTGTAGTGCTTGTCTTCGGTGTAGTGCTTGTCTTCGG
>PBTJ01000025.1 GCA_002726925.1 Gammaproteobacteria bacterium
CATCCACCAGCCTGCTTTCCGTATTGTCTGAATTTTTCTCTGCCAGCAAGTGCCGCCGATTGGACGTGGCGTAGATGACCACATTCGTAGCGCGTGCCAGCACCGACCCCTCCAGCACGCTCTTGAGCGACTTATAGGAGGCGTCGTCGTCTTCAAAGGATAGATCGTCACAAAAGACGATAAAGCGATAGGGCTGGTCTGCAAGCGACTCGATGACTTCGGCCAAGTCCACTAAAGCATCTTTACCAACCTCGACNAGCCGCAGCCCCNGATCGGCAAATGCCGCTAGCACACCATGCACTAGGGACGACTTGCCGGTACCCCGAGCCCCCCACAACAGCGCATTATTGGCGGGCAAATCTGCCAGTAACTGCTGNGTATTCGTGAACAAGGCGGCTTTTTGTGNGTCAANATGCAGCAGATCATCNAGNGACACCNTTTGCGTGTCTCGAAACCCGACAATGGCCGANGACCATCGCCCGCGCTGCCAATACCCTGCCATGCACTGCGCCCAATCGACACCAGTGCGATTTGGCAGTACCCAGAGCAAGCGCCCAGCCACCGCCGCCCAGGCGCTGGAGCCTGCGACTTTATATGCGTGTTCATCGCTACTTTTTCGCAAGTGGCACCACGTTGGTTGCTTGTTTNTGNAACAGTTCTGCGGTGCCGTCCTCACNTATCAGACTGATGACGCCCGGCTGGAACATTTGGACTTCAAAGGTTCGGGTTTGATTGCCCTTTAGCGTCAGTGTTTGTCCGCCATAGTGCCAGTGACCGCTGTCGCTGTTGACCCGGGCGCGCCACTGAAAATCACCACGCTTCAAGCTACCGCTTAAAACAAGCTGGCTGCCACTGCGCTGGGATCGCCATTGGCCAGGAAGCGCAAGATTTTGCAGCCAGCGCGTGCGCGCTTTGTNATTGCTGCGCAGGTATAAAAACACCAGTCCAGCAACCAGCAGGGTAATCAAAGCCGACATGAATATGTCCTCGAGTTATATCTCCCCATGCGGTGAAGTTTGCCATAGGGCCCCGCATAAGCGAATATCGATAGGCTTTTTGGGGAGATNTAGACAGGTTGGTTGTTGCCTANTGGGGCTGTTAGCTGCCCTNANGCGACANCGGATCGCACGAGGCATTGCGAAAGAGCTCGCTCGCGCTAGGNCCTGTTTACACTTGCTTCTCCTTCTCGTTATACCGTTGTCGTCACGCAACTAAGGGATCGCCATGTCGGAAACCGCCGCCACACCAAAGCCCGCTGCAACTATTTTGTTGCTCCGACCGGGCAACAATAATCTCGAAGTGTTCATGGTGGTTCGTCATCATCAAATCGATTTCGCATCCGGTGCGCTGGTGTTTCCCGGGGGCAAGGCAGACCCTCAGGACTTTGAAGACGCACTNCTTCCACATTTGCAGGGTGCTGCCAGCGACGCGGACATGCGCGCGGCACAGGTGAGCGCCATTCGCGAAGCCTTTGAGGAGTGCGGCATCTTGCTGGCCAGAGCAGTCGGCAGCCAGCAAATCATCAGTGGTGAGCGACTGCAAAGCCTGCAAGACCAACGAGAGCCCATGAACAAGGGCGAGATCACTCTGCTGGATTTTTTGCACAACGAGCAGTTGGTACTGGCGTGCGACGCNCTCACGCACTTCGCGCATTGGATCACGCCGCCAATGATGCCCAAGCGTTTCGACACGCATTTCTATTTGGCNATACCGCCAGCGGACCACATTGCTGTGCATGACGGCTACGAATCGGTGGATTCGGTTTGGATCGACCCTGCCGACGCCATCAGCGGCGCAGAAAACGGCAAATACACGATTATCTTCCCAACCTTGCGCAATATCGAGAAACTCGCCACTTGGTCAACGCCGCAANCGGCAATAGAGGCCGCGCAAAACACCACGCCNGTACCCGTCTTGCCGTGGACGGAAAAGCGCGATGACGGCCAGTACCTNTGCATCCCAGTGGAAGCAGGCTACGCGATAAGCGAAGAAAAAATGCCGGAACGGTCCGCAAAATAGATAAACGAATTCGGTTCTTGGGCGCCACCAGCAAATAATTTGAGAAAGAATGATGAGTACACAGACAGGCGATCAGACAAATAACGACATGCTTTACGAGGTGGCTGACAACATTGCCACCATTACCTTTAACCGGCCTGAGCAGCAAAACACAATCTCGCGGGACATGCTGTCACGATTTACCGAGTTGCTGATCGAAGCAGATGCGGACGAAGCGGTTCGCGCCATCGTCATTACTGGCACAGGCAAGTTCTTTTGCGCGGGTCTTGATTTACGCGGCAGCGATATCACCGACGGCCTTTCGGACCGCACGCGTCGCGTATCACCCACGCTTGATTTGCGCAATACGCCGCCCACTGTCCTGCACAATATCGACACGCCCACCATCGCGGCNCTAAACGGCTCCGCGGCTGGCTATGGCATGGACATGGCTCTTGGCTGCGACATACGCATTATGGCCGANACCGCCAAACTGGCCGCCGCATTTACAGCCCGCGGCGTNGTGCCGGAATCAGGCGGNACCTGGATCTTGCCGCGGCTCATCGGCTGGGCGAAGGCCAGCGAAATTATTTTTACCGGCAAGACCCTAACTGCAGTGGAATGCGAGGAGATGGGGCTTGTGTCCCATGTGGTCAATAACAATGAAGTTGGAGACCAGGCGCGCGAGCTAGCAAAGCGCGTCGCGGCACAGGCACCCATGGCGGTGCAGGCTTCAAAGCGCATGATGCGCATGGGCATGAACGAGAATTTCGACGATCATGTGCACCATGTGTTTTTACAGCTGCTACCGCTGTTTCAGTCTGAAGACTTTAAGGAAGGCATGGCTTCGTTTATGGAAAAACGCGAAGCCGACTTTAAAGGCCGCTAAACCGAATTCACGAACACAAGGAGAACACAATGACCGAAGCCTACATTATCGACGCAGCCCGCACGCCAAGAGGAATCGGTAAGGCCGGCAAGGGTGCGCTATCTGAGTTTCACCCCAGCCGCTTACTGGCCAAGGTCTTCGAAGGCATTGGCGCGCGCAACGACTTGAACACCCAAGACATTGACGACGTGGTCGTCGGCTGTAGCTCCCAAATCGGCAAACAAGGTTCCTGCGTTGGTCGCATGGCAACGTTGGATGCAGGCTGGGATACCTCAGCCTCTGCGGTCACGCTGGATCGTTTTTGCGGATCTGGCATTACCTCGGTGAACTTAGCCGCAGCGAATATCATGAGCGGTATGGACGATCTCTGCGTTGCCGGCGGTGTGGAGATGATGTCCTATACCACGACGCGGGTGCCGGAGAATAACAACCGCACCGTCGATGGCGGCAACCTGCATTTGCGCGATATTCACCCGCAGCCACATCAAGGCATCTGCGCCGACATGATCGCGACGCTGGAGAACTTCAGCCGTGAAGAGCTGGACGCACTGGCTGTGGAGTCGCAAAACCGTGCTCAGCACGCTATCGCCAACGGCTACTTCGATCGCAGCGTCATGCCAGTACATAACGACGATGGCACCGTGGCGCTGGACCGTGAAGAGTTCCCGCGTCCTGGTACAACGTTAGAAAGCTTGGCCGCTCTACCAACGGTATTTTCGATGTTTATGGATGCGCCGATTGACGATACCGGCGAGACCTTTCAACAGTTGGTGGCACGTAAATACCCAGACCTCGACATCAACCACGTACACCATGCTGGCAACAGTTCCGGTGTGGTGGATGGGGCCGCCGCACTGATTCTGAGCAGCAAAGATTACGCAGACAAAGTGGGCTGGAAGCCGCGCGCGCGGATCATCTCGATGGCGACCGTTGGCGGTGATCCCACCCTGATGTTGAACGAGCCAGTACCTGCGGCGAAAAAGGCACTTGCCCGTGTCGGCATGACCACCGACGACATTGACCTGTTTGAGATCAACGAGGCGTTCTCGGTGGTAGCCGCAAAGTTCATGCGCGATCTGGCGTTGGATCCCGCGAAGGTGAATGTAAACGGTGGCGCCATGGCGCTAGGTCACCCTATTGCGGCCACAGGTTCTATCCTCATTGGCACCATGCTTGATGAACTCGAGCGCCGCGACCTGAACACGGGTCTGATCACCATGTGCACCGGTGGCGGCATGGCTCCGGCAATTATTGTCGAGCGCGTTTGACTCTGAAGGATCTTCAGGCGGGTTTACTGGCAACCGGCGTCTCTCGAGGGCGCCGACTGTTTGCCGCCTGTCTAACCGTTGTTTTTAGCGCCTGCGCCCCAGACGCTGCGGTTATTCAATCCCAAGCTCTCGAAACCGCCGGTCAGTGGTTCGATCAAGCACACGCATCACAAGCCGATGAAGCGGCGCCCCTACCCACCTGTCACGCCTTTGGCTTGATCAAATTCACCGATGCCAACTGCGACGACATGATCGAGCACGCGGCAGCGCTCGATGCGGCAACNCGCCGCATTGATAGCGTGCGATTGCTGGAATGTTTTGGTCAGGCCNGCAAAGANGTGTGCGGCGATTTTGCAGAGATTTGGTTTAACACACAGAACGCTGANGGCGTCAGCANGCGCGAAGGCATGGTGCTCAAGCGAGATAACGATGCATTTCGAATGTACTGGTATCGCTCAGATACCTTGTTCACTGCAATCGCCGATCGCGCCGNNCGTGAAAAGGCCGGCACTTCATCGGCGCAGATGGCCGAAAAACAAGAAAAGCTCGACGCGGTTTATACACAAATTGTCGAGCGCGACCCNGGCGTTTATACCTACCCGCCCTGTATTGACGCCCAAGNGACCAGTGCCGCCATGCTTGGNGGCCTGCTAAACCAAGAAGCTGTCACGGCAGCCGAGCTAGACCAACGGGCNGGACAATGTAACAAGGTGCTCTGCCTCGCCTTAGTCGGCAAGCGCATCGCCGCCCTCTGCCAATAACCAGCGAGTGAACGACAATGGGTAATANTCAACTTGCCAACGACTTCCGCCTCGAGACCCGCGACTGGCTAGCGACCCATTGCCTTGAGGGNGCGCGAGGCCCGGGGCAAATTCCCTGGGGCAGTAGCAAAATCACCCTGGAACGCGATAGCGCACTATGGCTTNAGTGTATGGCCGAGCGCGGTTGGACGGTCCCCACATGGCCGAAAGAATACGGTGGAGCGGGCCTTGATAAGGACCTCTATCCAATCCTCATCGAAGAGCTCAAGCGCATTGGCGCACGCACCCCACTGACCGGNCGGGGCGTAAACTATATCGGCCCAACCATTCTTGAGCTGGGCAGCGAAGAACAAAAAAAGCGCTGGCTGCCGGGTATTGCCCGGGGCGAAGGCGGTTGGGCCATGGGTTACTCGGAACCCGGTGCAGGCTCNGATCTGGCGAGCTTAGCCTGTCGNGGCGAGCTGATCGGTGATCAATACCAAATCAATGGCCGNAAAGTCTGGACCTCGGATGCCATGCACTGCGACTACATCTTCGTGCTGATTCGCACCGACACCAATGCGCCACGCCACGAAGGCATTAGCCTGATTCTGGTGGATATGGATCAACCCGGCGTCGATGTCAGCCCGATCCGGCTGATCTCTGGCGAGTCACCTTTTTGCGAAACCGTATTCAATGACGCACTGGCACCCGCCAATGACGTTGTCGGCGGCGTCAACAAAGGCTGGAGCGTGGGCAAACGCTTGCTGCAGTATGAGCGCTCGACCCATGCTGGCATTAATACCTCGGGCTCTCAGGGCGGCCGCACGGTCGCAAGCCCGCTGCCTGGNCTGGTTAAGCGCTACCACGCCGATGCATCGGGGCGCATTGGCGAACCCGCACTCAGACGTCGAGTGATCGATCACCAGCTCGCCTTCAAGGCGCAGCAACTCACCCAGCAACGGGTGATACAGGAAACACAGGCCAGTGCACCGGGCTTTGCCTCCTCTGCGGTCAAACTGTCTAACGCACTGATTACCCAGGAAGGCGATGAAATACTGGTAGCAGCTATGGGCGTTCAGGGCGCCGGTTGGTCTGGCGAAGCCTTTGCAGAAGATGAGATAGCGGCCACTCGAGACTGGCTTAAACAAAAATCCCTGACCATTGCTGGCGGCACCAAGGAAGTGCAAATGAACATTATTGCCAAGCGCGTATTGGGCCTCCCCGACGCATGAGCCAAGACGCATGAGCCAAGACGCAAACAAATCTGCCTCAACGGCCTACGACGTCACCCGCAGCATGACGAGGGTGCACGGCATTGATTTGCACCATGTCCTAGAGGGCGATACCAAAAGACCTNTGNTGGTGCTAATCAACATGGCCAGCCACAACCTCACCTGCTGGGAGGTTGTGCTGGAGCCACTACTCGAACACTTTCAGATACTGCGTTTCGATCTACGCGGCAGCGGCAAGTCTGGCTGGAGCGACAAAGCGCAGTTCAACTTCGCGCAATATGCCGATGACCTTGCGGGGCTGATGCAGAATTTGGGTATCAAATCGGCCTTTGTCGTCGGNGTCGCCTATGGTGCTCGAACTGCTGCGCAGTTTGCTCTACGCCATCCGACCATGCTCAGCGGACTGGGTATGTTTGACGTTTCCCTTACCCCGCCGGTAGACCAAGGCGATCAAGGCGCANTGGGTGCCAAGGCCATGACGATGCTCAATGACGCGGGAATNGCTGTACCCGAGCGACAAAAGTACTGGCGGTTTTATGAAGATCGCGACGCTGCGCTGGCCTGTCATACCGCACACCAGCGCGAGGGCGACACCATGGCTGCACTGCCGGCGATTACTGCGCCCACCTTGGTGGCCTGCGGTCGACAAGACATGAACCTGGACTCTGCTCAAAAAATTGCCGAGCTGATTCCCGGCGCCGCGTTCGAGGTCATGGAGATGACTGGACACGGTTCTATTTTTTATCGGCCAGATGAATTTGTGCGTTTAGTCACGGATTTTCAGGCATCTCTGGTCGATACCTGACCATCCTCTTCGCCCCGTGGCGAGCAGCACTGCAGNGGCNCCNTAGGGCTGNAAGCGCTGAATCGCCCAGCCACCGTTAGCGGCTTTGTACTGCAGCCGATCATGCAGTCTGCTCTCTCTGCCCTGCCAAAATTCGTATTGATCCGGCTGCAGCAGGAACCCACCCCAATCCTTAGGCCGCGGCGCNCGCCGCGTATGGGNATCACTTANCGNCTGATAGCGCGCCTCTAGGACATCGCGATTGGTCACCNCTTGGCTCTGCGCCGACGTTGCCGCCGCCANCTGGCTACCCAGCGGCCGCGAGTAAAAGTAGGCATCGGATTCTTCATCGGATAGTTCTATGACCGAGCCGCGCACACGCACCTGACGGTCTACCTCACGCCAGTGAAACAGCAGCTCGGCTTGAGGATTCGCGCGCAGTGCCTGCCCCTTTTCGCTGCCCTTGTCGGTAAACCAGCGAAAACCTCGCACATCTACTCCCTTCAACAGCACGATTCTTACCGTGGGCCCATGTTGATGGGCCGTCGCCAGCGCCATGGCGCTATAATCAAGTACCTCGGCACGCTCAGCCTCAGCAAACCACTGCGTGAACTGCTGCAAGGGATCAGCGGCGACGTCTTTTTCGTTCAGCGTGCCGTAGCGATATTCTCGGCGCAGCTCAGCAGCCCCGCTTGTTTCGGTAGGAGTCTCAGGCGATGTCATAGGATGGGCGCACTCTGGTGACGTGGCACAAAAGGTTAGGCCCTTGTTCGCCAAAGAACCACCCAGCGACTGGCAGAAGATGTTGACAAAACCGCTCTCGGCTAGCGGGCTGCCTCGTGTTCTGTCGTCTGTGCTTCGGCACTGAGATAGGCCCAGACCGGCGAAAACAGCGCGCCATAGAAAAACAGCAGCGCCGACAACACCATGGCTGGAATCAAAGCGTTCAGCGTACCTGTGGCGACGATCAACCAACCCAGCACGATGGCGCCAAGTGGCGCGCTGCCGACCATGCCAATGCTGAACACCGACAAGATACGGCCCAAATACGGTTTGGGCGCGGATTCCTGCACGATACTACGAGCCAAATTCGTCGTTATGCCCATATTCAAACCCCAGCCGATGGTCGCCACGACCAGCAGCCAAAAGGGTGGTTCGATCCACATAAGGAAGATCACCAAAATTCTCGATAGCTGCATGATTAAAAATAGCTTACCCGGACGAAGCAGCGGCTGATAACGCAGCAATAGCACGTTAGATAGCGTTGCCCCCGCATAAAAGACCGCCATCAGCAGCGCCAACAGCCATGCCGTGCCGTCATAAACCTGCGCGACGATAAAGGGAAAAACCGTAATGAAGGAACCGGCATTGAAAATGCTGGAGGCGAAAGTAATCAGCAGCACGTTAAAGATGACCGGATGGTCCTTGGTAGCGCGCAGACCTTGCCTTATGCCGGCGAAGGCTCCGGCCTGATCTGACTGTTTTGCTTTCCCGGCTGGTGCAGGCTGCGCAGAGGGCAGCCTGATCATCATAAGACCGGCCAAACCAAGCGCGATCGCCTGAGAAAGCAGCACGGGGCTGACCCCCACATTGTCGATTTGACCGGCCAAAATCAGGCCCACCACCTGCACAACAAAGCCTATGGCCGTAGCCGCAGTGACGCCTTGTTGAATGTTTTGGCCAGCGATGCGATTCAGCAGTGCCTGTTGCCCAGGCATGGAGTAGGACTGCACCACAGTCATGCCCAAACCCCAAGTGATCACGCTGGCGACCCCAAGCAGGTGCCATTGCTCCATTAACACCAAAAACAAAGGAAATATTGGCGCGACCAAGTAAATGCGTATGAGCATCTGCCGTGCATCGGTGCGGTCCGCACTGGCACCACCAGCGAGCATTAACAGCACTCCTGGCAGGCCGATCACCGCTTGAATCAAACCGACCTGATCAGCGGGCAGAGCCAAAATACCAATCAGTATCCAACTCAGCAGCAACTGCTGCATAGCCAAGGCCATGCCGGAAAATCCGGTAGAACCTAAGTAAGCCCGAAATGCAGCTTCGCGCCATATCGACACATTGTTGGATTGATCAGACATAACGCTCCCCTGACTTGAGAATGTTACGCCCGCCAGAGCAACGCAAGCCTTGACTGCGCGCAGAAAAAATCGGTCGGCTTATCGAGGAAGCCCGGTGTAATGGCCCGCATACGAAAAAGCCGGAGCAAAGCTCCGGCTTTGAGTCGGCATCGCAAAGCGTCTGCTTATTGAATCTCGAGCAGTTCAACCTCGAATACCAGGGTAGCCTTAGGCGGAATTGCGCCTCCCGCACCACGCTCGCCATAGGCCAGTTCTGGCGGAATCACCAAACGCCACTTTGCACCAACGCCCATCATTTGCAGTGCTTCCGTCCAGCCTGCGATCACGCGGTTAACTGGAAAAGACGCGGGGCTGCCCCGTTCCACAGAGCTGTCGAAGACCGTGCCATCGGTGAGCGTGCCGTGATAGTGCGTGACAACCGTGTCGGTGGCCGACGGCCTAGGCCCCGTACCTTCGACCAGTACTTCATACTGCAAACCAGATTCCGTAGTGGTCACTTCAGGCCGCGCGGCATTTTCTTCCATGAAGGATTCTCCGGAGGCCGATTTTTCCCGCACCAATGCCTCGGAGAGCGCGGCCATCAACTGCTCTTCGTTCTCCTCAGGCACGACAGATTCATTGCCTGCAATCGCATCACGCGCGCCGAGTTCATAGGCCTGCATGTCAATCACATCACCGCCCTGGGCCTGAATGTTCTGCGCTTGACGAAAACCGATCAGGTAGCTTGCACTGGCGGTCTCAGACGTTGCTTCAAACGATTTTTCGGACATAGTGCTCTCCGGTTGCTGGCAGCCAACCAAAATCACACCGCCAAGCAATGTCAAAATCAGCGCTACGGGTTGAAAAAAGGGGGTTCTCATCAAAATCTCCGAATGAAGTGGATTAAGGTTTGGGACACTTTTGGACTCTTCACGCGACGTCCCACGATGGATAGACTGGCTTCATCTAATGCGCTCAGACGCCTATTACGTTTCTTCTCGAGCCTCGGCATCAAGAAACGTCAATGGCAATGAGAGGGGCGCGTCATCCGACTAAGGATACGTCACACAGCCCTACATTCATACGTTGCAGGCGGGCACATCGGCCTGGGACGTTAGCCAGACCTTTGTTTCTTGCGCCCAAACAGTAAAGAGACAAGGTCGATAGGAGAACAACGAGCACCCCTATGATGATTCAAATTTTTGCATTGGGCCGAGGAACAATTCAGTCCATACGATCTCGCGAACTGACATCAGTGATCGTGGCCAGCTTGGTAAGCGTCCTGCTGACTGCGGCGGCCTTACCCTCAAGAGCGGCAGACACAAACACGGCCGAGACCGATGCCGACATTCAGGCGCCTGTGCTTGCACCACTGGCCGCGCACTCGCGAACCGCACAAATCGTCGTTCAGCAACTGCGCCGCAATCACTATGTCGACCTGAAAGTGAACGATGCCCTTTCTAGCGACAC
>PBTJ01000026.1 GCA_002726925.1 Gammaproteobacteria bacterium
TCCCGAGGCGTTCGTGGCGTGACCACCAACGGCAACATCACCTACGTGAAAGGTGCGAAAGCCGGCACGGAACTCTTTGCCAGCGCCCAGGTAGTCAGTCAAAGCCGCCGTGTGATGAGTCTCAAAGCAGAAGTCATGGACCATCAAGATCAGCTGCTGGCGCACGGTGCGTTTCTGTTTCAGTTGCTCGAGCGCTAGTGGTACATCGCCGGTTTTATGGTCTCTCGGTAGTTTACGCTTGGTCGTCGCTACCAATTCGGCTCGAAAGCCAGTCCGCTGATTGACGAAACGCGTTACTCTATGGGCCTTGGCGACAGAGTAGAAACCATGCAAACACCAGCGGCTTGGCGCAATCACATTACGCTGTTGATCCTCATGTCCATTGCGATGCCATTGGCCTTCAACACTTGGTCAGCGCTGCTGAACAACTTTGCGGTCGAACAGGCCGCCTTTACTGGTGTCGAGATTGGTATCTTGCAGAGTCTGCGGGAGGTGCCGGGCTTCCTGTCTTTCACCGTCATCTTCGTGCTGTTGGTGCTCAAAGAACAGACTTTTGCTGTCTTCTCGCTGGCCTTGTTGGGGCTTGGGGTTGCGTTAACGGGGTTCTTTCCCAGCGAATACGGTCTGTATTTCACCACGGTATTGATGAGTATTGGCTTTCATTACTTCGAAACCATTAAGCAATCGTTGAGCTTGCAATGGTTGAGCAAAGAAGAAGCACCACAGGTGCTCGGTCGCCTGATCGCCGTGGGCTCCGTCACCTCCCTCATTATTTATGGCGTGCTGTGGGTGCTGCTCGAAGTTTTTGACATAAGTTTTATATGGAACTTCGCGCTGGCTGGTGGATTGTGTTGCTTGCTAGCGATTTTCATGTGGCTGAATTTCCCACACTTTCCCTCCAAAACCTTACAACATAAAACCTTAGTCTTACGCCGTCGCTACTGGCTCTATTACGTACTGACGTTTTTGTCTGGCGCACGACGGCAGATTTTTGTCGTCTTTGCGGCGTTCTTGATGGTCGAAAAATTCGGCTACTCGGCCTCTCAGGTTACGCTGTTGTTTTTGATCAACTACGCCTTCAATTGGCTTTTCGCTGAGCGTATTGGTGCGCTGATTCATCGCATCGGTGAGCGGCGAGCGTTGACGCTGGAATATGTCGGGCTGATATTCGTCTTTGTCGCCTATGGTCTGGTGGACGATGCCACGCTGGCGGCAGCGCTCTATGTGATTGATCACATGTTCTTTGCCATGGCCATCGCAATCAGTACGTATTTCCAGAAAATCGCGGACCCAAAGGACATGGCCAGCACCGCGGGAGTTTCCTTCACCATCAGCCATATTGCTGCCATCGTAATTCCCGCAGCGCTTGGGCTGGTATGGATGTGGTCCCATGCTTTGGTGTTTTTTATTGGCGCAGGTTTTGCGGCGCTATCGCTGCTAGCCTCTCAGCTTATCCCCTTTGACCCGGGTCCCGGCCAAGAAACGGCGCTGCCCGGGTCCGCAAAAGCAGAACTGGGTACCACGTCCTAGTACCCGGATTTGCGCAGATAGCGCGCCTAAAAGAAACCGACACTTGTGGGGTCGATGTCGCGGCAGGCGCCGTCGCCTAAACTCGCGTACTCGCTGGGTAGGAAGTCATCACCGCGAAAAGTGCGGACGTAAATTTCGCAGCGCAGGGTCTCGTCGACGAAGCCATCGTCGTTGATAAGCGTTGCCCTAATCTGTTCCCGCGTTACCTCTTGGTCATCCATGAATATGCCCTGATCGGCAGGGCTATCGAGAATGATGCTGCGCTTGCCGTCGGTACCCCAAGCGAGCCAGGCCACTTGCTCGCCGCGTTGGCCCCGCCCGGGATCGCCGCTGGCAGCGAAGGCTGTCCAGTAAGAACTCATGCTGTCGGCGAGGGCAAATTGCGCCTTATCGTTGGGGTAAATGTAGCTAGTATCAAAGCGCCCCTGAAAGTCATTGAAAGCGAACGCGATCTCGAGGCCATGAGCGGCCCCAAGGACTTTGCTCANCTCCATGCCAAGGAGATCGGGTTCTTCGTCCCAGTCGAATCGGTAGGTATAGACGTTTGCATTGCCCGATGCAGTCATGGCTCTGGCCAAACTGTCTACGCCGCGCTCTTTCCAGGCTAAGGCGCCGTATTTCACCAACTGCAGGTAGTTCGCCTCATCTTTCAGTCGGGGCAGGAAACCGAGGAAGTCCTCAACGTATNGAGGGTTGCGGAACATAAACAGTGTGGGTTCATCACGGTTAGTGCCNAAGATCACGGGTACTTCATTGTAGTTGTCGGCGCTGGAGAAAATCTCTGCGGTTGGCAGGTCGGGTAAGACGACGCCGTCGCCGAAGTTGGCGGGCAGATCTACCATGCCAAAACCCCAGTTACGAAACAGCGCGTAAAACTCATCGGGCTTTTTGCTGTACAGATATTGTCGAAGGTCCGTGCGCGACATGTCTTGTGCGTACTCATGTGCAAGGCTTTCATCGCTCACCCTGCCGTCTGCGACCAGTAGTTTGCTGAGAATTTCAGCAGAGCTAAAGGCATGACCGCGTTGGCTTGCGGCATTTTGGGCTGTGNCTAGTGGCGTGGTATCAAAGCCGCCGCTTTGCACGATGGCACGATGAAACAACCCCTCGGCCAGCGGCGAGGCCATCATGGCTAGGGTATTGAAGCCTCCTGCGGATTCGCCAAACACGGTGACATTATTCGGGTCACCGCCAAACTGCTCGATGTTGTTTTGCACCCACTGCAGTCCGCGAATCGCGTCGAGGGTGCCGTAGTTGCCAGAATCATCCTTGGGGCTGCCGGTGGTCAAACTGGGGTGGCTGAACCAGCCGAAAATACCCAGTCGATAGTTGATAGTGACTACCACCACACCATGCTTCATGGCGAGGTTTTCACCGGAATAGCTGCTGCCCTGGCCGATGGTATTGCCACCACCGTGCAGCCAAAACATGACCGGTGCGTTGTCTGCGCCCGGGGGCGCGTAGATGTCCATGAACAGACAGTCTTCGTCGCCGATGGTGACCCGGCCCTCGTCGGCTGGACCGCTCAGTGCAGAAGGTAACTGCGCACAGGCGTTGCCCGACGCCAACGTCTCAATAATACCGCCTTTACGGGGCGCCTTGGCGGGCAGGGGTGCGCGCCAGCGTAGGGTGCCCTTTGGCGCCTTGGCGTAGCGTATGCCTCGCCAAGTCCAAGCGCCGTTCGCGCCGGTATAACCCAACAGGCTGCCTGATGTGGTTTGGCGCAGAGTGGCGCTATCGGGCTTTGGCACAAATACCGGCTCCTCCTCCGGAGACTGATATTGGTAGCCCACCGCGATGAGGGCGATAACGACAATAATGCCCAGTGCTTTTTTCATAAGCCTTCTCCAGAGCCTGCTTGATTTTAAGCGTTAGTTTTCGCTGGCGAGAACGTCTGCTAGCTGCACCAAACTGCCTTTCATGCCNGTGGCGATAAAAGGCTCGACTGCGACCGGTTCCACGGTGGTCTGCCAGATAAACCGTGTGCCGTCCTCGTGCGGCTCTAGCGTAATGCTCGCCACATGAGACTGCAGCGGTGGTGTCGATTCGATTACCGAGTACTCCAAATACATGCGCTGTGCGTCGCGCTCGTTAATGCGCTCCGCCAAGCCGCCAGCGCCAACCATTTTGAACCGGCGCACCTCGCCGTCAAACTCCGCCGACTCCACGCCGGGCACCCAGTCGACGCGACCAGGTTCGCCGACAATTGCCCAAATGATGGCCGGTGGGTAGGGCAGAATCTCTTCGATCTTAATCGCCATGTTGACGCTCCAGTGATGCTGTGAGGACAAGCACAAAGCATATGATGATCACTTGCTTAAAGCACGGCGCACTGTTCGCCTTAAATAATGAGTCCTNGCTGACCCACCTGCCATCCCGTGGGCTTCTGTGATAGAAAACCCNCAGGAGCGCAGGCGCAAGACAGCAGGGGAGGGAGAGCATGTCACAGCACGATTTGGTGATTCGATCCGGTTCGGTGATCGATGGCACCGGCCAGCCAGCCTTTACTGCAGATGTGGCCATCACAGACGGCAAGATTATTGAGGTAGGCAAGGTGTCTGGCCATGGTGCACAAGAAGTCAGCGCCGATGGTGCACTGGTCACTCCGGGCTTCGTCGATATTCACACCCACTACGACGGACAAGCGACCTGGTCGAATCGCATGTCGCCATCGAGTCACCACGGCGTNACCACCGTGGTNATGGGCAACTGCGGCGTGGGNTTTGCGCCTGTGCGACCCACTGACCATGATCTACTCATTGAACTCATGGAGGGCGTCGAAGACATTCCCGGCGTCGCCCTTAGTGAAGGTTTGAGCTGGGAGTGGGAGTCCTTTCCCGACTATCTCGATTATTTGTCTAAGCGCCAATTTGATATGGATATTGGTGCCCAACTACCCCACGCGGCGTTGAGAGTCTATGTCATGGGCCAGCGCGGGGCGGACCGAGAGCCTGCGACGGCAGAGGATGTAGTGGAAATGCGTCGCCTTACTGAGCAGGCCATTCGCGCCGGGGCGCTCGGTTTTACCAGTTCAAGAACGCTTAACCATCGCAGCGCCAAGGGCGAGCCAACCCCGACGCTGCAGGCGGAATATGACGAGTTGGTGGGCATGGCCAGTGCGCTGCGCAGCGCTGGTCGGGGCGTGATGGAAATGATCTCCGACTTCGATGATCTGGATGCAGAATTCGATCTGCTTAAATCCATGGTCAGTTCCGCAGGCCGCCCCATGTCGATTTCGCTTGCTCAAGGCATCAGCGATCACAGCTGGCGCAAAGTGCTGGGCAAAATCGAAAGAGCCAGCGATACTGGCTTTGCCATGCGCGGGCAGGTGGCGCCAAGGCCCATCGGCATTCTGCTCGGTCTAACAACGACCCTATCGCCGTTCACCACGCGCCCCTCTTTTTCCGAAGTAGCCCATTTGCCGCTGGCAGAGCGCGCCGCAGCGCTGGCCGATCCCGCGCGTAAGGCACGTATTTTGTCCGAATCCACAGGACACGGTTTTATGCGTTTGTTCCGACTGATGGACGAGGGCCGCAAGATTTGGCTGATGAGCGATCCGCCGAATTACGAGCCGGAACCCAAGGATTCTCTGCATGCTCAGGCAATAGCGCGGGGTCAAGACCCATGGTCGATCGTCTATGACGCACTGCTGCAAAATGACGGCAAAGCGCTGCTCTATACTCCTTTTGCCAACTATGCGGAGAACAATCTTGACTGCTGCCGCGATATGATTTTGCACAAAGATACGGTGATGGGTTTGGGTGATGGCGGCGCCCATGTCGGCACGATTTGTGACGCCAGCTTCATTACTTCGCTGCTCACTCACTGGGGGCGAGACCGCAGTAGAGGCGAAGGTATCGACCTCCCCACACTGATCAAATGCCAGTCCAGCGATACTGCCCAGGCGGTAGGGCTTACTGACCGAGGAACCTTGCAAGTGGGCATGCGCGCCGATGTGAACATCATCGACTTCGACAACCTGAATGTGCGCCTGCCCGAGATGGTCAACGATTTGCCAGCGGGTGGTGCCCGGTTGCAGCAGCGTGCTGACGGTTATCAAATGACCATTGTTAACGGCCAGCCCACGTACAACGACGGCGAGGCCACCGATGCGCTGCCCGGTCGATTGGTGCGTAAAATCACCCCCGACAGCCACTAGGCCTGCCCCATGAGAGGGCCGCTAGAGCATATTCGAGTGCTGGATTTGACCATCGCCAGAGCGGGACCGATGGCGGTTCGTCTGCTTGCCGACTGGGGCGCCGACGTCATTAAAATTGAGCCGCCACCGCGTAAGGACGCCCAAGGTAACTCCGTTACCGGCGGACGACGCGGGCCGGATGAACAAAACCTGCATCGTAACAAACGCTCACTGGCCATCGACCTCAAGCGTGAGGGCGGTAAGGCATTGTTTCATCGGCTGGCCAAGGACGCAGACGTGGTTGTGGAGAATTTCCGTAGCTCCGTGAAGTATCGCCTTGGGGTAGATTACGACACACTCAAAGCGATTAATCCCGGCTTGGTTTACGCAAGTATTTCCGGCTTCGGTCAAGACGGTCCTGACAGCGAGCGGCCCGGTGTTGATCAAATTGTGCAGGGTATGAGCGGGCTGATGTCGATTACCGGCGAACCAGAGCAAGGCCCCATGCGGGTGGGTATCGCCATATCCGATACGTCCGCGGGCATGTTTTTGGGCCAAGGTATTTTGCTCGCTCTGCTACACCGCGAGCGCACGGGTGAGGGCCAATGGGTACATACTTCGCTGCTCGAAGCCATGATGTCTAAGCTAGATTTTCAGGGCTCGCGCTATACCATGAACGGCGAAGAGCCAACCCAGCAGGGCAATGACCATCCCACTCAAGTGCCCATGGGCATGTTCAATGCCAAGGACGGTCACGTGAACATCGCGGCCTTTGGTGGCCAGATGTGGCAGCGCTTTTGCGATGCTCTGAATGCCAAGGCGCTGCTGCAGCACCCGGACTATCAAAGCATCGGTTCCCGCACCCGCCATCGACACCAAGTCAAGGCAGATATGAACGCGATTACGGAAAGCTTTACCGTGACTGAACAGGTGCAGCGCTTGAACGATGCCGGTGTGCCCTGTGGCTCGATTAACACCATTAAAGAAGCCTTTGAGAACCCCCAGGTGCAGCACCTTGGCATGGCGGTGCCAGCGCCTCATGAAGAGATGGGTGATCTCAACTTAGTACGCAGCCCGATCAATTTGTCGTCGTTTCCGCACCCCGCGTCACTGCGTCGCGCTGCACCAGACACCGGCGCTGACGGTGAGGAAGTACTGCGTGGCTTGGGTTTTGCTGCGGAAGAAATCACGGCCCTGCAAAAAGCCGGAGTCATCGACTGATGGACAGCAAAAAGAGCGTCGGCTACGCCATTGGCGATTTGGGGATCAACCTATACTTCATCTCGTCCATGACCTTTCTGCTCTACTTCTATACCGATGTGCTGAAAATCTCGCCGGTGGCTGCTGCGGGCGTATTGCTGGTAGCCCGGGTGGTGGATGCCATTACCGATCCGATGATGGGCGCCATCGCCGAGCGTACGAATACGCGCTGGGGACGCTTGCGCCCCTATCTATTGTGGGGCGCGATCCCGCTGGGAGCGATCACCGTGCTGACCTTTACCGTCCCGGATTTGGACGAAACCGGGCGAGTGCTGTGGGCCTACGCGACCTATGTGCTGTTCGGCATGTTGTATACCGTGGTTACCATTCCATATTCCGCGCTCACTGCATCACTAACCGACGACTATCAAGAGCGCACCAAACTCTCGACCTGGCGCATGGGTTGCGCCTTTCTCGGTGCCGGCGTGGTGACGGTAGCGGTACCTGAATTGGTGCCTTTGTTTGCAACCCAGGCAGACGGCTATCAAGCGGTGATGGTGTTGTTTGCCGTGATCGCCTCGCTACTGCTGACGATCACTTTTTTCTCCACGGAAGAAGTCATCAAGCCGCCGCCACAACAACAGCTTGGTTGGCGCGACAGTCTGCAGGCGGTGTTCGCCAACGGTCCGTTAATGATCGTGATCGCGCTCTTCACCATCGGCATGCTGAGTTTTACCGTGCGTCAGACCATTGCCGTGTACTACTTCACTTACAACATGGGTCGGCCGGACCTGCTCAGCACATTCTTTGGTCTGGGCCTGATTGTCATGCTGATCGGTCTGCCCGCCGTGCCCGCACTTGCGCTCAGATTTGGTAAA
Organism: Gammaproteobacteria bacterium; assembly: GCA_002726925.1. Classification (GTDB taxonomy): domain Bacteria; phylum Pseudomonadota; class Gammaproteobacteria; order Pseudomonadales; family Azotimanducaceae; genus UBA4421. The sequence continues at coordinate 7,747 of PBTJ01000026.1, forward strand.
GAAGGTGCCATAAAGCTTGGCTCGCTGTTTTCCATCACCGCCTGTATCGGCTTTTATTTAACCCCAGCAGATGATCATTTCTGGACAATTGTCTGGGGCTGCCTTGTTGCCCTTGGTGGCGCGCCGTTGGCCGTGCTGGGCTGGGCGATGATTCCCGATACCGTTGAGTACGCCCAGTGGAAACACGGCAAGCGCGCTGACGGCGCGGTGTATTCCTCGGCCAGTTTTTTCCAAAAGCTGGCCAAGGCTATTGGCGGGGCGGGTGTGGCACTCGCTCTTGGCGCTGTGGGCTATGTGGCAAATACCGAGCAAACGCCAGAAGCCCTAGAAGCCATTAAACAGATGCTGACTTTGGTGCCTGCGGCGCTGATGACCATGGCGCTGGTTTTAGCTCGGTTTTATACGCTCGACAGCGAGCTGCACGGGCGTATTCGTGCCGAGCTGCAGGCGCGGGCAAGGGAGGCTTAGCTATTGGCGGTTTTGCCTTACCCACTCCAGCAACAGCAGCTTCATCGCTGACGCTACAGCGATGGGCTGATCGAACATCAGGTGGTGATAGGTGCCGGGTACGGTAATGGTAGGCAACACACCCCCGCTGGCGTTGAGCATATGTTCGCCATAAAGAGCGCCTTCATCCTCGCTTTGCTCGCCAAGCATCAGCGCGGTTAAGCAGGGCAGGCCCATGAGTTTGTCGTACTGATCGGTGCCCATCTCTAGGTAGTCAAACAGGCCCGGATCAAATTTCCATGTCCAGCCGTTTTCGACTTCTTTTAGGCCGTAGGTACCGAGGTGCTTGAGTACTTCAGGGTGTACGCCGGGCTGCTCGGGTATGAAGCGAAAGCGCGCCAGGGCGCTGTCAAAGTCGTCATAGACGCGCAGCTTACGGCCAGGTTCCACGCCTTCGCGCTCTACCCGCAAACCCCATTCCATGGATTCTTCAGGTGGTGCGACGGTGAAATCCATAAATAAGATGCCACCGAGTTCCGGGCCAAAATAGTGCCCGACTTCCAGTGCTACGAAACCGCCGAAGCTGTGGCCCACGACCNTGGGTTTTTTGCCCAGTTGCGCGGCCTGACAGACCGCCCACACTTCATCGGCGAAGTTTTTGCCGGTGTAGCGTTCACGCCAGCCGCTGTTGCCGTTACCGGATAGATCGATTGCCGCTAAACGAAAGCGGTCAGCTAGAAAAGGCGCAGTAAAGCGCCACCATTCCAAGTGGGCATTGCTGCCGTGAATCAGTACCACTCCGGGCTTGCCGACCTCGCCCCATGTCTCATAGGCGATCTCGATGCCATCGACGCTAATGCTGGCGGATTGCGATGGGCAATCCATGGCGGTGGTGTACCAAAACGGTAAATCTGACACGCTATTGCTCCGACAAAAGCGCCNTACCCTACACGGTGACTAGGCTATTTTCACCCGTCGCCCGCCTAGAGACTGCTGACCAACGGGACTAGACTGGGGCATGCGTTTTGGTACTGATTCACAAGTCATCGATTGCCCATACTGCGGCGAGAGCTACGAGCTGATTGTCGATGTCAGCGAGAGTGAGCAGCGTTACATCGAGGATTGCTACGTGTGCTGTGCACCCATTCAGTTCAACGTGACGGTAGCGCTAAACGGGGAGGTCTGCGTGCTGGCTCAGCACGAAAATGATTGTTAGCCACTGCTGGATGTCTAGCACTGGCAGATAGCTGAGAGAGGAGGGAGTTGTGGAGCATTTCTTAGAAGACATTGTCGTGGTCGATGCGGCCACGTTTTTGGCCGGTCCAGGTGCCGCCACCATGCTAGGGGATTTCGGCGCTAAGGTGATTAAGATTGAGCCGCCCAGCGGCGATGGTTACCGCGCATTGGTGGGTCGCTATCCGGTGCCCTACCACTGGCTGCTAACCNCACGAAATAAACAATCCTTGGCGCTGGATCTGAGCAAGGATGCTGGCCAAGCGCTTATGCATCAGCTCATCGCTAAGGCCGATGTGATGACCACGAACTTCATGCGCAGCCAGCTTGAACGTTACCAGCTCACCTATCCCACGCTGCAGGGTATAAACCCGCGACTGATCTTTGCGCACATTACCGGCTATGGGGATGCAGGCCCGGAGGCCGACCGACGCGCTTTCGATGTTACCGGCTGGTGGGCACGTTCGGGCATGATGGAGTTCGTCCGTGACCCAGATCAAACACCGCTGATGCCTGCGCCGGGGATGGGCGATCACTCTACCGCTACCGCCTTGTTCGGTGCGATTATGAGCGGCTTGTATAAGCGTGAGCGTACGGGTGAAGGCTGCCACGTCAGCACGTCGCTAGCGGCCAATGGGGTGTGGGCCAACGGCATGGCGTTGCAGGGTGTGGTTGCTGGCAATGATCTGGCTGAACACCGCCAGAACACTGGCTGGGTGAATCCGCTGAGCACGGCCTATGGCTGCGGCGACGGCAGTTATCTCGTGCTGACCATGATCAACACCCAGCGCGAGTATCCCCAGTTATGCGAAGCGCTGGGTCACTCTGAGTGGCTGCAAGACGAGCGNTTTGCCGATATCCGTGAGGCTATGCGCAATCGCGATGTGCTGCAGCAAATGATCAGTGACGCATTTGCAGAGCTAACATTCGAGCAGGCCGCCGAGCGCCTTGATGCCCAGGGCATTACCTACTCCAAGGTACAAACCATGACTGAGGTGCTGGCGGATGAGCAGCTACGCGCCGCGGGTATCGTAGTGGCAACCGGCGACAGCCAAGGCGACTTTGATCTGACCATTGCTAGCCCGATCAATATGGTGGGCGAGGCGAAGAAGCATCCCCAGCGCGCGCCTGATATTGGCGCCGACAGCCTTACGGTGCTTCGCGACCTCGACTTTGCAGAGACCTACATTCAGGACCTGCTCAGCACCGGCGTCGTTATTGATGGCAGCGCTGCGTAAGACGCTTAGCCTGCACAGACCTTGGGGTTACCCATTTGTTCTGCATAGGCTTCTACCGCTCGCCATACGCGCAGCGTATTGCCGCCCATAATCTTGTTGCTGTCCGCTTGGCTGTAACCGCGGCCGCGTAAGCCCTCCATCAGATCGCCGTGGGTGGAGGCGTCTTTCAAGCCGATGGGCAGTGAATCGCCCACTCCATCGTAGTCTGAGCCGTTACCTACCGAATCAATGCCTCCCAGTTCCACTGCTCGATCAATATGGTCCAGCACCATGTTCATGGTGGCGAAGGGGTAAGGGTTATCGATGCGATATTGCTCGCGGTAGTCGCGCAGTTCTTGTGCGTTTCCGGCGAGCTTATTTTGCTGCTTGTTGGCGATTACGCTGGCGCTGGCCGCGTTGGCGTATGCGCGTGCTTCGGCGCTGATGAAGCTACTGCCGTAATTGATCTGAATAGCACCGCCTGCGGCTGCTAGGGTTTTCACCATGGCGTCTGTCATGTTGCGGCGAAAGCCCGGTGTGTAGTGGCGCAGCGACGAATGCGAGGCAATGACCGGGACATGACTGATCCCCATTACCTGCGCGAAGGCTGCGTCTGAAATATG
>PBTJ01000027.1 GCA_002726925.1 Gammaproteobacteria bacterium
TGATGGGTTGGACGTCATCCTTGGCGGTGGTCGCCGGGAGTTTTTGCCAATCGAGGCGGATGATCCTGAATATCCCAGCCGCCCTGGCTTGCGTGACGACAGCCGTAATTTGATCGATGAATGGCTGGTGGCCGATAGCAAGCGTCAATTCACTTGGCGAGGTGATGAATTTGCTCAGTGGCTCGCAGCCGACGAGCCGGTAGACGGTCAACTCATGGGGCTGTTTGAGCCGTCTCATATGAAATACGAGGCAGACCGTCATCGAGATCCAGGCAAGGAGCCGTCACTGAAAGACATGACCGCATTGGCGGTGAAGCAGTTGGCCGGCAACGAAAAAGGCTATTTCTTGTTGGTCGAAGCAGGACGCATCGATCATGCCCATCACTTTTCTAACGCTTATCGTGCACTGACCGATACGGTTGCGCTTTCCGACGCTGTTCAGTGGTCGGTCGAAAATGTGGACTTGACGAACACGTTAATTGTCGTGACCGCAGATCATAGCCACACCATGACCATCAGTGGCTACCCCCGACGGGGTAACCCCATATTGGGTACTGTTGAATTCGAGCCGGGCGAACCTCTTTTGGACGCCACCGGCGCACCATATACAACGCTGAGTTATGCCAACGGACCCGGATATAAAAAACAGCGACCCAATTTGAGCGAAATTAATACGCAAGATCCGGACTATCAGCAGTTAGGCACCGTTCCGACCCAAGCAGAGACCCATGCGGGTGAGGACGTGGCCGCCTTTGCGGTAGGCCAAAATGCTGATGCTGTGCGCGGAGTGATGGAACAAAATCGGCTTTATAATGTGATGTATGAAGTACTTGTCGCGCCTTAGCTAACAGTACTGTAGGACGCCATCCCGTCTTTATCGAATAAGCGCTAGTAGGTCTATGCCAATGAACGGGACACGGAGAGGAACCGATCGAAATGAATGCTAGGAAAACTATATGTCCTTAATCGCTGATTTTTTCTCGCTGCTGGACAGCTTGCTCGGAGGTGCCGCTTACTTTCCCATTGCACTTCTGGGTGTGGGACTGATTTTTACGATCTATCTGGGTTTTCCCCAGTTACGATTTTTCGCTCATGCTTGGTCAGTGCTAACCGGAAAGCACACGCCTAGCTCAGCTCCCGGAGATACGTCGCATTTTCAAGCCTTGTCGACAGCGCTATCCGGCACCGTAGGCACAGGCAACATTGGTGGGGTCGCTTTCGCGATTTTCTTAGGTGGGCCAGCGGCGCTGTTTTGGATGTGGGCGACGGCCTTTGTGGGGATGACCACCAAGTTTGTCGAAGTCTCGATTAGCCACAAATACCGCAAGCAGGACGATAAAGGGCAGATGGCCGGCGGCCCGATGTATTACATGGAGTATGGTCTCGGCATGAAATGGCTGGCGGTCTTTTTTGCCGTGGCCACGGTGATCAGTTCCTTCGGGTCTGGCAACATGCCTCAGGCCAATAATATGGCTTCAGGCATCGAGACCTCATTTGGCATCGCACCCTATCTGTCTGGTTTGTTGTTCGCCGCGCTAATGGCCTTTGTGATTTTAGGCGGAGTGCGTCGCATTGCAGCGGTCGCCGCTGCCTTGGTACCCACCATGGGTGCCCTATACGCGCTAGGCGCCTTTGCTGTGATCTTTTCTAATGTGGATCAAGTGATTCCGTCCTTTCTCTCGGTTTTTCAGTACGCCTTCACAGGTTCCGCAGCAGCAGGCGGCTTTTTGGGCGCATCTTTTGCCTACGCCTTTAACCGAGGAGTGAATCGTGGCCTGTATTCTAACGAGGCGGGACAAGGTTCTGCGCCAATCGCTCATGCCTCGGCGAAAACCAATGAGCCGGTTGCCGAAGGCATGGTGTCTATCCTGGAACCCTTTATCGATACGCTGTTGATTTGCACCTTGACGGGCTTAGTCATCTTGTCTTCTGGAGTGTGGCAGGAAAAGTTCCCCACGGCGTTCAGCCAAACTGACACTGAGATTCTGGCTGGCGTATATGATGACAAGAATACGACACATGTGAACCAATTGTCGGCCCACCTGGACCTCGTGCCTCCGCAGAACGACCCAGTGCGTGCGTTTAGCGGGACCATTTCAGTGCAGGCAGGGCGGCCCGATGCCAGCAACATTACCTTCATACACAATCGCTCGGTGGCGGAAAACGTTCGAGTCTTGCAGGCGGGTCGGCCGTTCAGCGGTCTGATGGCGGTCGACGATGGGCAGGTGTCCGATGCAAGTTTGGCTCTCATTGGTGATTCACTGCTGCATTCGGTACCACTTACCGCTAAGGCCTTTGAGCAGAGTTTTTTAGGCGAATATGGCGGCTTCCTTGTAACCATTGGCCTGACGCTGTTCGCGTTCTCCACCGCCATTGCATGGTCGTATTATGGCGATCGCGCAGTCACCTACCTGTTCGGCACTTTCTGGGTGCTGCCTTATCGTTTTCTNTACGTGCTGGGATTCTTCNTGGCGACCATTGCCGATACGTCACTTATCTGGCTGATCTCNGCGGTNACCGTAGCCCTCATGACTCTGCCTAACCTCATTGGCATGCTGCTCATGCNCAAAGAGGTCAAGCAGATGACACAGGAGTACTGGCAGAAGGTGCAANCGACCAGAACNAACGCCNCAGAAGATGGTTAAGNCGGGCCGGTCTGCGGNATTTCTTAATCTGATTTAGAGGGTCTTACAGCTCAAACANATGGCGTACATATACCGTGGGTCGGAGAATACGGACATCATGGATAAACTCTCTTTGGCGCTTTGCAGCCAGGGTAGATGGCTTAGCCACTGAGCTAGAACGCTCTGACCGAGCGCGGCGTTCATCAACTCCATCATGATCAAACTCTGCGGATCCAATGGCGGAAGAACATCAACAGACCGCCAATTGTCCATTTCTGCTAATTCAGCCGCGCGGGCAATGGCGTCGTCCAAATCACCCAACTCATCGACCAAACCGATCTCGAGCGCTGCGTTACCACTCCATACACGGCCCTGTGCAATGGCTTCGACAGACTCCTTGGGCATATCACGACCTGTAGCGACTAATTCGATGAATTTCCCATAACCGTGCTCTACAGAGAGTTGCATGATCTTCTGCGCTTGCCCGCTCAGCTCGCCAACCACGCTCATGCCCCGAGCCAGTGGTGCGCTCGATACCCCATCGGCATTAATACCGATGGCATTCAAACTTCGCGAAACGTTGGGTACTAGACCAAAAATGCCAATAGACCCTGTGATAGAGGTCGGTTCGGCGTAGATGGTATCGGCGTTAGCAGAAATCCAGTAGCCACCCGAAGCCGCTACTGGTCCAAAGGAGGCCACCACCGGTTTACCTGCCCCCTGCAGCGCTGATAACTCTTCACGAATCAGCTCTGAGGCGAAGGCGCTGCCTCCTGGCGAATCCACGCGCATGACCAAAGCTTTGATTTGATCGTCTTCTTTCGCCATGCGGATTTGATCAACAAGCATCTCTGCATTCGCTACATCTGAACCGCCTGGGCCGGACTCCACAATGCCGCCCTGCACGGTGAGAATGCCAATCAGTTGATCGTCTTCATCACTTTCGGAGTATGAGTCCGCGTGGATGGCTAAGTAGGACTGGAAGCCGATACCGTTGAGTGCTGTATCCTGCCAGCCAACGATCTCGCCGATCTTGTTGCGAAAAGCATTCTTGGTGAGCAGACCATCGACCAACTGGTTATCTAGAGTCGCACGAGCCCCGTCACCCTGTGCGTTTTCTAGCAGGCGATCAAAGTCATTGGCAAATTCGAGTACGCTGTCTACGGCGATTTCACGGTTTTGCGCAATGGCAGCGGTCATATCCTGCCAAATACCATCGAGCAGGCGTTGATCATCCTTGCGCGCGCTATCCGACATGTCGTTGCGGGAAAAAGGTTCGACGGCAGATTTATATTCGCCAACGCGAAAGATATGCATGGTGATTTTGAGTTTTTCCAGTAGATCGGCAAAGTAAAGCCTATCTCCACCAAGGCCAGTGAGCAGCACGCCACCCATTGGGTGTAAGTAGATCTCATCAGCGAAACTGCTCGCCAGATATTGGGTTTGCCCACTGTATTCGGTGTAGGCGATGACCTGTTTGCCAGCTGCACGAAACGCTGCCAAGCGCTCGCCAATCGCGATGGCGCGGCTGGGGGTCAGGCCGCCAAGTTCATCAAAATTCAGCACCAGTAGGGTGATACGCTCATCCTCAGCGGCGAGGTCGATGCTCTCCATGAGGTCTTTGACCGCAATCAAACCTGAGTCGGCAGTATCGAAAATCAGTTCGGCCCAGTCGTGGGGTGGCGTGATCTCTTCGACAAGGGTGCCAGAGGGCGCAATGAACAATGCGCTATCCTGTTCAATTGTNGGCATCTCTGGCTGGCTAAATAGCGCACCGAGCAGGACAATAAAAAACAGCACGAAGGCTGTGTTTAAGGCGAAGTTTCTCGCCTTGGTCAGCCTGCGGCCCCAGCGAGAGAAAAAGCCGTCTTGGTTTGCAGCATCACTCATTTTTGCTTCCAAAATAAACCTCGAAGTTAGCTTAGCGACTCATCCGTCATATGCCTATGAGTTCAGCACCTTAACGCTATGTCACGCTGTAGCCGTTCACACATTCATGATTTTCTGCGACGCATGCATAGATCGCCGACTCGGNTGATTTCGGGCTAACATGTAACGATGAGTCAGGCCATGAATCCACAACATGTTCTTTGGACCTTGCAAGAGCTGCAGGCTGTTTTTGCGGGGGAAACTGACGTGGAAAGCGGAGATTTTACCGAGGCGCAGGGCGGCATTCATCGGGTCACGATCGATAGTCGGCTGGTAGAATCGGGCGACTTATTTGTTGCTCTCGCGGGGGATCCAGGTGAGCGCTTCACCCCGAGTATTAGGTCAACCGCCGACGGCCACGATTATGTTNCTGACGCTGCATCTAAGGGAGCGAGCGCGGCCCTAGTTTCGCGACCTCAAAGCGCCGCCATCCCTCAGTTTCAGGTACAAGANACCTATGAGGGATTGTGGATGCTCGGCGCGGCTGCAAGGCGNCGCATCAATGGGCCAGTGATCGCGGTCACTGGCAGCAGTGGTAAAACCACCGCGAAGACATTTTTGTCAGCGGCGCTCGGCGCCTATGCGCCGCCGGGAAGCCTCAATAACCACATCGGTGTGCCGCTGTCGCTGGCGAACGCCAGCCGTCAGGCACCTGCTTGGGTGTTTGAAATCGGCACCAGTCATCGAGGCGAGATCGCACCACTGACAAAAATGGTGCAGCCGGATTTAGCGATTTTGCTCAATGTGCATAACGCACATATCGAAAACTTCCCATCACGAACAGCGCTGATTGAAGAGAAGACTGCNATATTTTCAACACTGGGGTCAGAAGAGATGCGCGTGGTGCATGACGAACTCAATCTACCGGGATACAGTTTTGGCGAACGGGTCGATTCTCACGCGCGCATCCTGGGNCTTGAGGGCGATACGTTGCGGCTGCAGTTATTTAGTGAAACCATCAGCGCTCGAGTGCCGGGCGGGGGGGNTCATCGAGCGCTTACCCTTGCTGCTTGCCTGCTTGCGGCNAAGTTACTCGACGCAGATGTAACGGCGGCGGCTGAGCTTCCGCATGACTTAGTGCCAACGGGCCGGGGCAATATCCGTAACAAGGCGGGTGTCGAGATTGTTGATGACAGCTACAACGCCAATCCCGCCAGCATGCAGGCAGCACTCACTGCGTTTGCTGCTGACGCCTGCCGAGGTAGGCGATATGCGGTTCTTGGCGATATGCGGGAGTTGGGTGCGGACAGTGACGACGCCCACCTGCAGCTACTCAAGGCGGTCATTAACGAGCCGGCAGTGCATGGTATCATAGTGGTTGGNGCGGCGATGGGTGAGGCCTGTCGGCAACTGGGATTAGANGAAAAAAGCAGCTTGGCACAAGACTGCTGGCTGGCTCACTACGAAAGCGTCAGCNCACATTTGCTGAGTTACTTAGCGGGCGCGTTGTCTGAAGGCGACCGCGTACTGGTAAAAGGCTCTAATCGTATTTTTTGGCACGTCGATTTTGTNGAGCAACTGATCGAACACATGCCGGGATAATCAGCGATCAAGATCGTGGAGCGACGATGAATACAGGCGTCGGCACATTAGGGAACAATGCAGGAAATCGATAAGGACAAGCAGCATCTGATCGTCGATCGCCTAGGCCGCCGATTTCGCAACCTGCGCCTCAGCCTGACCGCTGCCTGCAACTACGCCTGCACCTATTGCGTGCCGGATGGTAAGCGTCTGCAGGCAGCTGCCTACGAACTCAGTGGCGAAGAAATCGTTCGAGCAACTCGGTTGTTGATCGACACCGCCGGTATCGACAAAGTGCGCATCACAGGCGGTGAGCCGCTGCTGTCGCCAAAGTTTCCTGAGACTCTGCAAGGCATCATGGACTTGGGCTTAAGCGATGTGTCCCTCACGACCAATGCCCAATTACTCCCTAGGTATGCCGAGGCGATCATCGAGTCAGGTATGCGCCGCATTAATGTGAGCCTTGATACGCTGGATCGGGAGCGCTTTCGGGAGATCGCTCGTTCGGGCGATCTGAACACGGTGCTGCACGGCATTGAACTCATGCAGGCGGGCGGTCTGGCGGTGAAGATCAACATGGTGCCGATGAAGCATGTAAACGACGATCAGATCTTGCCACTGCTTGAGTACTCTCTTGAACGCAACATAGAGCTGAGGTTCATCGAGCTGATGAACATGGGGCACCTGCAGGCGAGCCCAAGCTATGGGCGGGAGTTTTTCTCTATGGAAGAAATACTCGACCGAATCGCTTCGCGCTACGCCTTCTGCCGCACGGATGCGCCGTTTGATTCAACTGCCGTGCGATACGATATTGCTGGTAGCGGTGTTTTTGGCGTCATCGCCAATGAGAGCGAGCCTTTCTGCCGTAACTGTACAAGACTGAGATTGTCCTCGAACGGCGCGATATACGGATGTTTATCCAGCGCGCGTTCGTCAAATATCCGCGACCTGCTGGCCTTGCCCGACGACGAAGCAAAAGCTGCGCTGCAAGAGGTTTTGCTTGGCGCTTTAGCAGACAAGCAAGACGAGAACTTTCAGGGGGAGGTCACCGTGATGAAGTTTATTGGTGGGTGACGAATAGTCTCAACTATGGCGGCGAAGCCCGTCCCGTACCCCGTTAGGCTTGCACCATTTGATTCGGCAATCACCTTATGTCCTATATCGACGACCTCTTCGACACGCTCACGAGTCTTCAGCAAAACAAGCGACTTCCGCCGCTCCATCTTTGGCAGCCAGAGCGCGCAGGCGAAATCGATATTCGTATCGATCGTGAAGGGCGCTGGTATCACGAGGGCACACGCATTGAGCGACAACCCCTAGTCGACCTATTCGCCACGATTCTTCGTTTGGAGGCCAACGGTTACTACCTGGTCACTCCCGTGGAGAAGATGAAAATCACGGTCGAAGAGGTGCCCTTTATCGCCGTGGATTTGGATGTGCGGGGCAGCGGTGAGAACAAACAGCTGCTGTTCAGCACCAACGTCGGGGACTACATCATCGCTGGAGAGGAACATCCCATACACATGCGGGGCGAACGGCCTTTCTTACTGGTAAGAGATGGTCTTCATGCGCGTATTCAACGCTCAGTCTTCTACCGATTGGTAGAAGAAGGGCAGCCCCAAGGAGAGGATTTGTTGGTCTACAGCAATGGTCTTGGCTTTAACCTTGGTTCGATCGTCGCCTAAGCGCAGCCGCCAGCGGGCGCGCAGATACAAAAATACCCGCTGATTACCGAGCTTTTTGTGCAGTAGAGCACGAGCCTACATATTTGGGTAGTTCGGACCGCCGGCGCCCTCCGGCACAACCCAAGTAATGTTTTGCGACGGATCTTTGATGTCGCAGGTTTTACAGTGTACGCAGTTTTGCGCGTTGATTTGGAACCGTGGCCCACTGGTTTCTTCAACAATCTCATAGACGCCAGCTGGGCAGTAACGCTGTGCGGGCTCTGCATACATGGGCAGGTTGTCCCGTATGGGCACCTCGGTGTCCTTCAACGTTAGGTGACAGGGCTGATCCTCTTCGTGATTAGTATTGGACAAGAAGACCGAGGACAGCTTGTCAAACGACAGCACGCCATCAGGCTTGGAATAGTCGATGGGTTTGCACGAGGCGGCTGGTTTCAAGGTTGCATAATCAGGGGTCGGATCGGTTAGCGTCCATGGCTGATTGCCAGCAAAGAACTGGTCAGCGAAAGCGTATCCCGAACCCCCAAGCATACCGAGTTTGTGTAAGGCAGGGCCGACATTGCGGGCGCGGTTCAGTTCGTCGTACAGCCAAGAATTCTCAAAGCGGCTTTGGAACGTAGTGGCGTTCGTTTGTGCATGGCCTTGGCTGATTTCGTCAAAGACTGCTTCCGCCGCCAGCATGCCGGACTTCATTGCTGTATGGCTGCCTTTAATTTTCAGCGGGTTTAAAAATCCTGCATCGTCCCCCACGATCAGTGCACCAGGTACGGTGAGTTTCGGTAGTGCTTGCAGGCCGCCCTTGGAAAGTGCGCGGGCGCCATAAGAGACACGTTCGCCGCCCTCCAGAACCTCGGCAATGAGTGGATGATGTTTCCAGCGCTGCATTTCGTCAAAAGGTGATAAATGCGGGTTCTTGTAGCTTAGATCGACGATTAAGCCGAGAGATACTTGATTAGCTGGCAGGTGGTAAAGGAAGGAACCGCCCGTCGCGCCCCCAGGTAGGTGACTTAAGGGCCAACCGATACTGTGCAAGACCTTACCAGGCTTGTGTTTGGCCGGATCAACCGTCCACAGTTCCTTGATGCCAATGCCATAGTGCTGAGTACCGCTGTCGGCATTGAGTGCAAATTTGTTGATCAGCTGTTTGGCTAGGTGACCCCGGCAGCCTTCTGAAAAGATCGTGTATTTGCCAAGCAACTCATAGCCCGGCGTGTAACTGGCTTTCTCTTCGCCTTCTTTGCTAATGCCCATGTCGCCAGTGGCCACGCCGCGGACAGCGCCATTGCCATCATACAAAACCTCAGCGGCCGCGAATCCTGGAAAAATGTTCACCCCCATGTTTTCTGCCTGCTCGCCAAGCCAGCGGCAAAGATTGGCTAGGCTAATGGCGTGGTTGCCCTCGTTATGAGAATCGCTGGGCACGAAAAAGCTCGGGACTTTAATACGGTTGGTTTCATTGACCATGTAATAAATCAAGTCTTCCGTCACAGGGTTGTCCAGTGGCGCACCGCGCTCTTGCCAGTCCGGGAAAAGCTCGTTTAGAGCGGTGGGTTCGAAGATCGCACCGGATAGAATGTGCGCACCGATTTCAGAACCCTTTTCGATCAAGCACACCGATAGCTCTTGGCCAGTTTGTTCGCCTAGCTGCATCAGTTGGCAGGCTGCGCCGAGTCCTGCTGGGCCTCCACCGACGATGACGACGTCAAATTCCATGGATTCGCGCTCGATCTGTTGTTCCATTGCTCTAAAATCCCTCTCTCGTTGGAAAAGTATACTCTTCGCCATACCTCTATTGCTGCGCTGCGATTAAAACTTTGCAGATGGCTTGACTAAGCAGGGCCACGTCGCCACGAGTCTTGACCTATGCTCAGGCCATAGGGACAATGCGTCGCTCCAATTTGCTGGGAACAGCAGTGGGCGCAGAGGCGGCAGATTAATCGGTTTGTGTGCTTTCGTCACCCGACTTCGAGCCCGGGATACGGTTTGAGATGCTAGCAATACCGTGGGAACTTACCCAAGAGCGTGACATTTCACCGCCAATTAGCGGTTGATCACACGTCGTGGTGAGAGTGGCATGAAGGCGGTGCAAATGGGCATCACCTAAAACGCTTGAATGATGGGGGCAGAGCCCTGTCATTACGGCCAACTTAAAGAGGATCCAATTCAATGAAGGTAATTGTACCTGTCAAGCGAGTAGTGGATTACAACGTCAAAGTACGTGTAAAACCAGATAACACCGGCGTCGATCTCAGCAATGTGAAAATGTCGGTAAACCCTTTCTGCGAAATCGGCATAGAAGAAGCCGTACGCATGAAAGAAGCGGGGGTTGCGGAAGAGGTTATTGCTGTTTCCGTCGGCACCACCTCGTCCCAAGAGCAACTGCGAACTTGTTTAGCCTTAGGCGCAGATCGGGCTATCTTGGTGGAAACTGAAGCCGATACCCAGCCGCTAGCCATTGCTCGTGCTTTGGCCGCCGTACAAGAGCGTGAACAGGCGGGCATTGTGATCTTTGGTAAGCAAAGTATCGATGACGATAATGGACAAACTGGCCAAATGTTTGCGG
>PBTJ01000028.1 GCA_002726925.1 Gammaproteobacteria bacterium
GAGAACGATTGCCGGCTTGTTTTCGGCGGCCGTCTTTATGGATGGGGTCGCCGCAAGGAGCCAGCCGATCATGGCGACTGCGACAAACCGAAATGGGGAGTACTGAAGATCACACTCATTTAGGAGTGGACTTGAGCGTGGACTGTTTTCGTTACTGTCAGACATTCGCTGCCGCTCAGGTTTGCCGTCTTTTGCGCCGCGACGGGCCGAACAAATCATCAGGCCGCCTTGCTATCGCCAGACAATAGCCTAAATAACGCCTGCACGAATGCGACCCGGTCCTCAAATGTAGGTAACGATTCCTCAATGCGCAGAGTAGACGCGCCGTCCAGACGATAGGTGTTGCTGTGTTGCTGCACCAACTGAACGACAGCTATGGGTTCGACGCGAGTTGTTTTACTGAACTCGAGCTTGCCCTTGGTCTCGCCCAAGTCAATCTTGAGTATGCCTAGNTGCTGGGCAGCAAGTTTCAGCTGAGTGATCGCGAACAGATTCTTGACCGATTCTGGCAGCAGACCGAACCGATCAATGATTTCTGCCCGGAGGTCGTCAAGTTCAATCTCAGTACCGGCGCCGGCAATGCGCTTGTACAAAATCAATCGGCTTTGCACGTCGGGCAGGTAGTCCTCGGGGATCAGTGCAGGAACGTGCAAGTTCACTTCTTGGTTCACCGGCTCCAGAGGCGTATCCCGATCCGGTATCTTGCCGGCGCGCAGGGCCTCCACGGCGCGATTTAGCATCTCCAAATACAGCGAAAAACCGATGGACTCGATTTGGCCGGATTGATCGTCGCCTAAAAGCTCACCGGTGCCGCGAATCTCCATATCTTGGGTGGCTAGGGTAAAACCTACGCCCAGCTCGCCGGCAGCTTCGATGGCCTCCAAGCGCTTNACCGCATCTGCGGTCATGCTTTTTTGATCCGGCGTGAGTAGGTAGGCATAGGCCTGACGATGACTGCGCCCGACTCGGCCTCGCAGTTGATGCAGCTGTGCCAAGCCAAATTTATCAGCNCGNTCAATAACAATGGTGTTGGCATTCGGTATATCGATACCCGTCTCGATAATGGTCGTGCACACAAGTACGTTCAGTCGACGGTGATAAAACTCGCCCATCACCTGTTCCATTTCGTTTTTGCGCATTTGGCCATGGGCGACGCCCACNCGCGCTTCTGGCACCAGTTCTTCGACTGCGCTGGCAGCCTGCTCGATGGTGCGAACTTCGTTGTGTAAGTAGAACACTTGGCCACCACGCATCAATTCTCGGCTGATGGCCTCCTTGATGTTGTGATCTCGACGTGGCTGCACGAAGGTTTTAATCGACAGTCGCTTGGCCGGCGGGGTCGCGATAATCGACAGGTCCCTAAGNCCACTGAGTGACATGTTCAGAGTTCGGGGAATCGGCGTAGCGGTAAGCGTTAGCACATCAACTTCTGCCCGCATCGCGCGTAAGCGCTCTTTTTGGCGCACGCCAAAGCGGTGTTCCTCGTCAATAATGACTAGGCCCAGGTCTTTATACTNAAAATCCGGATTAAGGAGTTTGTGGGTACCAATCAAGATGTCGATGTTGCCAGACCGGCAGCGCGCATTGATGTCTTCGGTTTCTTGCATGCTGCGTTGTCTGGACACCACATCGATGCTGATAGGCCAGTTGGCAAATCGATCTCGGAAGGAGTCGTAGTGCTGTTGAGCCAGCAGCGTTGTGGGCACCAGTAGAATTGCCTGCTTGGCGCTTTGCACCGCGGCAAAGGCGGCACGCATGGCTACTTCAGTCTTGCCAAAACCAACGTCGCCGCATACNAGACGATCCATGGCCTGCTCTGCNGCCATATCGCGCAGGGTTTCCTCAATGGCAATGCCTTGGTCTGGTGTGACGTCGAAACCAAATTCGTCGGCAAAGTTTTGATAGTCCTCAGCGCTGGCACTTAACTGATGGGACTTGCGCGCGGCGCGTCGGGCATAGATGTCCAGCAGCTCTGCCGCCACGTCGATAACTTTTTCNGCAGCTTTCTTTTTCGCACGTTCCCACTGATCTGAGCCAAGACGATGCAGCGGCGCACTTTCTTCATCGGCCCCAGCGTANCGGCCAATTAGGTGCAGGGAGGTAACGGGCACATATAGCTTGGCATCTGCGGCATAACCCAAGGTNAGAAATTCTTCCNCGCTNCCGTCGATGGTTAGTGTTTGTAGGCCTAGGTAGCGGCCTACACCGTGTTCAACATGCACCACCGGCGCNCCCATATTGAGTTCTGTGAGGTTGCGAACGATTTGCTCAGGATCAATGACCCGNTTGCTGCTATCGCGCCGTTTACTGCTGGGTCTGGTGCCCAATACGTCANCTTCACAGATCACCACGCTGTCAGCTAGTTCCACGCCTTCTTGGATCGGGCCAATGCAAATGCTGTGGCCATTGCCGGCACCGTGTTCGGCGTATGTATCGATATGCCGTGCTTCGATCTGATGCTTACGTAGGAGTTCGTCGAGCACCTCTCGCCTTCCTGCAGACTCAGCAATAAAGAGCACGGGTTTGTGATGCCGTTCGACGAACTGCTGCAGAAGGTGTGCAGGTATCTCAGCCTTGGCGTNCACGCGCAGGTCTGGCAGAGGCTGTGAAGCNAACTCGCATTGATGTCTAGGGTGCTCGCCGCCAAGCACGATACGCTTGCATTTACCCAGGCGCTCGTTGAGCTCGTCGGAGCCCAGATAGAGTTGTACAGGGGCTAAAACAGGCCGCTCCACGTCATGGCGCAGAGATTCGTAGCGGGCCGTCACGTCGCTCTCAAACGTCTTCGCGGCCGCAGCCACGCCGGCTTCGGTGATGAAAATCGCATCGTTTGGCAAGTAGTCGAAGAGAGTGGTCAGTTCGTCAAAAAACAGCGGTAGGTAATACTCAATGCCATTAGGCGCAATGTAGCTGCAGACATCCTGATAGACGCTGCATTGTCGTACGTCTACCTGAAACAGGTCGTGCCACTGTTCGCGGAAGCGTGCGACGGCNGCATCGTCGAAGGGAAACTCCTTTGCAGGCAGTAGATCGAGTCGCTCGATGCGTTCGACNGTGCGCTGCGAATCNGGATCAAAGGTACGCAAGGTATCGATTTCATCGTCAAAGAGATCGATACGCACGGGCAAAGNNGCGCCCATGGGGTAGATGTCCATAAGCGCACCGCGAACCGCGTACTGACCCCGCTCGGTAACGGTTTCTACCCATTGATAACCGGCGGATTCCAGCGCGAGTCGTTGTTTCGCGACGTCGAAAGTGGCGCCGCAAGCGAGTTCGAAGCATGCACCATCNAGATAGCTTACCGGCGGCACTCTTTGCATCAAGGTGCTTACTGGCACAGTGAGAACCCCACGNTTGGCGGTTCTGAGATTTTGCAGGGTGCTCAAGCGTTCAGAAATAATATCCTGGTGAGGCGAGAACGCGTCATAAGGCAGCGTTTCCCAATCTGGAAAGCGCAGGTTAGGTGCGCTNGTATCGGTGGCAAAAAAGGCCANGCCGTCATGCCAGCGATCTGACGTGGCAGGCTGATTCGTCACAACCACGCACAGCTGGTCGAGCTGTTGCGCCATGGATATGACTGCCAATAGATCTGCGCCGCCATGCAATCCCGTCCAATGCAAACGCATGCCTTCTTTGGCCGGTAGGCATTGATCTTGGCGTGGATGAGAGGGGTGTTCAAGCGCGAGAGGCGCTAGGTCCGCGGTTGACTCGTGGCTAACCAAGTAGGTGTCCTTTGTANGTGCGTATCTCGGCGATACTGACGCCGTCNTGGCGACAGNGCGNAGTTTACCGACTGGCCTTCGACGTGTCAGTGCTCGTAACGTCAATTGCTGGTGAATCTTATGTTAAGCAATTGGCAGTGCGAAGTGAGTAAATTAGAGGGGAACTGCAGCCGGAAAATGAGCTGCGACGAGNGCTGGCGGAATATGCGGCCCTAAGCTAGAGTTTCTGNACTGCGAAGGGGATCGCNGCCTAAAATAGAGNGGAACGTGTCGGCAGGGGCTGCAGCAGCCTTGTCCTGCCGCANANACGGNTTTATGGAACCAACAAATATTTTTGACCCGAACTACTTTCATAAAGTAGTGGATTGTCAGTATGCCTGTCCTGCGCATACTCCAGTNCCGGAATACATTCGGCTCATTGCGCAAGAGCGGTACACCGAAGCGTATATGCTTAACTGGGATTCAAACGTCTTTCCTGGAGTACTTGGACGCACCTGTGACCGACCCTGTGAACCGGCCTGTCGCCGAGTGCGCACCGAGGAAACCCCGGTGGCCATTTGTCGNCTGAANCGTGCGGCAGCGGATAATAAGGGTGATGTCGCAGCGTACTTGCCTCAAGTACCCACGAAAAAAAATGGCAAACGCATTGCCTTGATCGGTGCTGGCCCGGCGTCATTGGCGGTGGCCCGGGATTTACTGCCNTTTGGTTATGAAGTGCATTTATTCGAACAGGATGCGAAGGGCGGCGGCTTTATGCGCAGCCAGATCCCTGCCTTTCGTTTGCCTGAAGCGGTACTCGACGAAGAAGTTGACCGCATTTTAGATATGGGTGTGCACTGTCATTTTGGTCAGGCCATTGACAGCATGAAGGCGCTCATGGAGCAGGACTTTGATGCCTACTTTGTTGGTACCGGTGCGCCCCGTGGGCGTGATCTGGANTTACTGGGGCGTGAGCAGGTCGACGAATATATTCACATCGGAATCGACTGGCTCAGCAGTGTTGCCTTTGGTCATATCAGCGAGATTAAGGGCAAGGTNATTGTCATGGGTGGCGGTAATACCGCCATGGACTGCTGTCGCACCTCTCTGCGCCTCGGCGCAGAGTCAGTAAAAGTGGTTGTGCGCTCTGCCTTTGAAGTCATGAAGGCCTCGGAGTGGGAAAAAGAGGATGCCATGCGAGAGGGTATTCCTATCATTAACAACCGACCGCCTAAGGAATTTGTACACGAAAATGGCAAGCTCAAGGGGGTGCTGTTTGAGTGTGTCACCCCGGTTCGTGGCGACGATGGCCGTTTGCGCTACGAGCCGTCTGGCGAGCCCGATGAGTTTATTGAATGTGATCACGTGCTGATGGCCATTGGCCAGGACAATCACTGCCCATGGATCGAGCGCGACCTGGGCATCGAATTCGATAAGTGGGATTGTCCGCAGCTGGATGAAGCAACACTTCAAACGACCAACCCCAAGGTGTTCTTTGGCGGTGATAGCGCCTTTGGCCCGGAGAATATTATTTGGGCTTCAGCCCATGCCCATCGCGCTGCCATCAGTATCCATCTTTATTGCCAGGGCAAAGATCTAAAGAGCGAGCGCCCGCCAGANGGCGTTAATTTGTTGTCGACCAAGATGGGGGTACACGAATGGGCCTACGACGCAGCACATGATCCTGCNGGGCGACACCNGGTGCCGCTGGTGGAGCACNAGTCATCGCTNAACAACCTAAAGGTNGAGGTGGANCTTGGCTTCGATGCGCAGCTNGCGGCGCAAGAGGCTCAGCGTTGCCTGAACTGTGATGTGCAAACTGTCTTNACCGACAACCTGTGCATTGAATGTGATGCNTGNGTAGATATTTGCCCCATGGACTGTATTTCATTTGTCGACAACCAGCCTGAGCTNCGGCAGGCGNTGACTGCTCCTGCGCTTAACACCGAGCAAGACCTGTATATCTCGACCGACCTGAAAACAGGNCGGGTCATGGTGAAGGATGAAGACGTGTGTTTGCACTGCGGTTTATGTGCCGAGCGCTGTCCAACCAATGCATGGGATATGCAGCGATCAGTCATTCACATACCGCAACTGGGTTCGTTCGGGGAGTAAGTTAGTATGAGCAGCAAAATTAATGACTTCGTCATCCGCTTCGCTAACGTCAATGGATCAGGCTCAGCCAGCGCTAACGGCATGTTTGCCAAGGCACTATTCCGGATGGGTATTCCTGTAGCGACGCGCAACATTTTTCCGTCAAATATTCAGGGATTGCCCACTTGGTTTGAGGTACGCGTCAGCGAACAAGGTTATCTAGGTCGACGCGAGGGTGTCGACATTATGGTAGCCATGAACGCCGAGACCTTTGCCGAGGATATCGACAGCATCCTGCCCGGTGGTTATTTGCTGTACGATAATTCAAAGCCGCTGCCAACAGAGTTCGCAAGGCGCGATATTCATGAAATCGGCATACCCATTGCCACTATGCTGCTGTCAGAATTTGCGGATCCAAAACAAAGAAGCCTTTTCAAAAACATCACCTACCTTGGTGCTTTGGCGGGGCTAGTGAATATTGAGTTCGACGTCATCACCGGCATGGTTGCCACCCAGTACAAGAGCAAGGACGCTCTTATTGAACCGAATATTCGTGCCCTAGAACTGGGTCGCAATTACGCACGGGAATATCTTTCAGCGCCCCTGCCATTGCAGGTGAAGCGCAGCGATGCCGTGGGTGATCGGATTATGATGGAAGGTAATGATGCTGCCGGGCTAGGCAGTGTTTACGGCGGCGCGACCGTCTGCGCTTGGTACCCGATAACACCCTCGACTTCGGTTGCAGAAAGTTTTGAAACTCACTGCAAGAAGTTACGAGTCGACCCGCAGACCGGCGAGAAAAATTATGCCTTTATGCAGGCTGAGGATGAGCTAGCTGCGATTGGCATCGTGATTGGCTCAGCGTGGAATGGTACGCGCTCGTTCACCGCTACCAGTGGCCCAGGAATATCCCTGATGTCTGAGTTTTTGGGCCTTGCCTATTTTGCTGAGATCCCAGCAGTGGTGTGGGATATTCAGCGCTCAGGACCCTCAACCGGTATGCCAACCCGTACCCAGCAGGGCGATTTGATCAGCGCCGCCTATGCCTCCCACGGAGACACCAAACACCCGCTGTTATTCCCAGCGAATGCTAAGGAGTGTTTTGACTTTGCTGCCGATGCATTGGATTTGGCCGACCGTCTGCAAACGCCAGTGCTCGTGCTTAGCGACCTCGAGTTGGGTATGAACGAGAATTTGACCGAGCCGCTTGAGTGGAATGACGCCCGCC
>PBTJ01000029.1 GCA_002726925.1 Gammaproteobacteria bacterium
ATTTGGGATCTGCTACTAATTCGCGCAACGGCCGGGCACTCACTTCTTGGATGCGCTGGCGCAGTTCCGCCTTGGAGTAGTCATCTCGCATCAGCGTATCCACGTGCTCTGGCACGACGACCAGCAGGCAATCGGTAGCGCCATAAGCTTTAGGACTCATAACCGCTTGCAGGCCTTGGCCCAAGGTGCCGGCTAATTGCGATGCGCTGCGCGAATCTTGATCGACAATTAAGGTTGGGCCGCTACACATCGTAAACACCGTCACCACAGAGTCGTCTTTGTCGAATCCTCTCTCCACATGCAGTGGTGACCATGGGTTACGTTCTTCCCACTCGGCGAAACACATGGTGAACTTCATCGGGTTACCCAAGGTTGACCGTTCGGTTTTGCCAGGTTTAGCGCCACCAATGTTGCGGATCACCAACCGTAATGCGCGGCCAATGGTGGCATTGGCGCGATTACCCTGCCCCAGCGCGCCTAGGCCCATGTTCATACCGATGCGATGCCGAATGGGCCCATTGACGACAAGCACTGGACTTGCCCCCATGGTCGTCGCCATCACACCATGTATGTTGTAGTCGTCGGTGAGAATCGCTTCGGTAGCTGCCAATACCACCGGCAAGTACTCAGGCTTACAGCCCGCCATCACAGCGTTGATGGCAACCTTTTCCACGGTCACCACACCCATGTTTGGGGCCATTTCACCGAGGACTTCTTGGGCATCTTTGGAAGTGCCCGCCAACATCGCGATCACGCGTTCAGGCGTCGGCGGTACAAGTGGCAGACCGTCCGAGAAGCCTTGATCGAACATGAACTCGACTTCGTCGTCCCGACTGCCTATGTCAATGCGTCGCGCGCGTATGGGGCTGCCTTCTGCCATCGCCCGCAAACGCGGCTCATGCGCTGGATCGACCGACAGGGATCCGCAGCCCGGGCGCCATTGCGGCAAGCTGGACCAATTCAAAGACAATGCCTGTTGCTGGGTTTCCCCATCGAGTTGCGCAGACATCGCGTGCCACTCGTCTTTAACGAATCCCACTAAGCGCGCTATTTCGGCGCCGGCGGCGTCCGTGCGAACCAACGTCGGCACGGTTTCGATATTCGCGGCAAAAGAAACCTGCAGCGCACTATCGTCAAGAATGGAGAAAGCGGGCGCGAATGCTGCCGCAAGCGCAGCATTCCCGGCCTGTGTTTGACCAATCACCTGAACCGGCATGCGCTCACCGTACTGGCGAAAAAAGGCATCAAGGACAGGCATAACCTCTTTGCAGGTGGGGCAGTCCTCTTTAATAAAACATATCAAAGCCCCTTCGGTTTGCGGACTCGAAACGCGCTCGCCATCTAAGTTAGCAAGCTCATAAACCGGTAGCGTCGCCACATTAACCTCCCCAGTTATGTCTAATCAGCAGCGAGTTGAGTTGCACAGTCTATACCGAGTA
This sequence comes from Gammaproteobacteria bacterium, assembly GCA_002726925.1. Lineage (GTDB taxonomy): Bacteria > Pseudomonadota > Gammaproteobacteria > Pseudomonadales > Azotimanducaceae > UBA4421. The sequence goes on from PBTJ01000029.1 coordinate 1,440, forward strand.
ACCTTAGGCTCATAACCACGGGTAATGTTCCGATCACGGCATTGCCAATAGCAAGTTTTGGGGAGTCCGATGAGCGAAGTAGCCGATTTTAGAAATGACGTCAGTGCGTGGATAGCCGACAACTGCCCAGATGGCGCTAAGGGGCCAGGACAATTGGCCAATGGCAGCACCAAAATCGAACTCGAAAAAGACGTGGCCATTTGGCTAGAGCGTTGCGCGGAGAAAGGTTTCACCGCACCAACTTGGCCAACCGAATTTGGTGGAGGCGGACTCTCGGGGGAGCTTGCCAAGGTTTTGTACGAGGAGATGGCTAAGGCCAACGCGAGAACACCGCTTACAGGCATGGGCATGACCATGATCGGGCCGACCCTGCTGGAATACGGCACGCAAGCGCAGAAAGAACGCCATATGCCGAAAATTATTCGCGGTGAACTGCAGTGGTGTCAGGGCTATTCGGAGCCTAACGCCGGTTCGGACCTGGCGGCATTGAACACCCGCGCCGAGGACAAGGGCGACCACTACCTGTTGAACGGGCAAAAAATCTGGACCTCTGGCGCCTTCACAGCGGATTGGATGTTCGCCCTGGTGCGTACCGATTTCGATGCCCCGAAGCATGAAGGCATCAGCTTCGTCCTGCTGCCCATGGATCAGGAGGGCGTCACCGTCAAACCGATTCGACTGATCTCAGGCTCGTCACCCTTTTGTGAAACCTTTTTAGATAACGCTGTAGCGGCCAAGGACGATTTGGTCGGCGACCTGAATAAAGGTTGGACCGTCGGCAAGCGACTGCTGCAGTTTGAACGCTCTGGCATTGGCGGCTTGAGCGGCGGAGCTCGCCCATCAGAAGCCGGCACCAGTTTGCCTGACATTGCCAAGAAGTACGTTGGCGAAGCTGCAGGTCGTATTAGCGATCCCGCCATTCGCGAAAAGGTCACCACCCTCAACATGAACCGTGCATCCTTTCGACTCACCGCACAGCGAGCCAACGCAGAGAATAAATCTGGCACGCCGGGTGCTTCGACCTCGATCTTCAAGCTTTACGGGGCAGCCCTGCAGCAAGATGGCGCTGAACTTAAACGCGAACTGATGGGCTTTCAGGGTTTAGGCGTGCAGGGCGAGGGCTTTAGTGAGCACGAGCTGACCAGTGTGGAAGAATGGCTACACACCAAGGCCACGACTATTTATGGCGGCAGCAACGAAATACAGGCCAATATCATCGCCAAGCGCGTGCTGGGCCTGCCTGAATAACTTACGCCCAAAGCCAATACCGCGCCACAATAGCCACCGTGGTCGGTGCGGTAGGGTGCTCGCTGCCTTCGAATCGTCGCCGAGATTGCCATAAGCACAGCTTCCGAGCTTCCATTTGAGATTTAAGCTAGCAAGCTGACCGCCCATGACCGAGGCTACCAACCACACCGCCAATAACGAACTCCCGGGCACTCGACCCAATTTCAAGCAGGCAATCCAACCCTTGATTGTGCTGGGCTGGCCTATCGTGCTTACCCAGCTCTTCATCATGGGTACCGGCTTCGTTGATACGGTAATGGCCGGGCGCTATTCGGCCACAGACCTCGCAGGGGTATCGCTGGCTGGCAATGTGTTATGGCCATCCTTCATGCTGCTGGCCGGGGTGACCATGGCCCTATCACCAATTACTTCTCAGTTGAGAGGCGCAGGGCGCACCCAAGACGTGGGCAATCAGGTACGCCAAGGGCTTTGGCTTTGCTTGGGCAGCAGCGCAATCCTCGTCTCGATATTGCTCAATGCCGACAAACTTTTTCAGTTGGCGGACATCGACGCCGAAATCTCGCTAATCGCCAGCGAGTACCTGCGGGCCGTTAGCTGGGGAATTCCGCCGATCATTCTCTATATCGCTCTGCGTCATACCGCCGAGGGTCTGGGGCTCACGCGCCCGCCAATGCTCATCGCGGGTAGCGTTCTGCCACTGAATGCGTTGTTAAACTACGCCTTTGTCTACGGCAACTGGGGCGCGCCAGAAATGGGCGGCGTGGGTTGTGGCTGGGCCACCGCCATCGTGTTTTGGGTCGAACTTGGTTTGATGGCCTTCGTCGTGCGTTTGCGCCAATTCAGGGCGACAAACGTTTTTGCCAACTTCAGCCCTCCGAGCCTGCCCATCATGATGGACATCTTAAAGCTGGGCATTCCGATTGGCATTGCCATCTTCTTAGAGATGGCGATGTTTGCCGTGGTGAGCTTTCTGATCGCAGCGCTGGGCGTTGTGCCTATGGCCGCGCACAGCATCGCCGGCAATTTGAATTGGCTGACCTACGTCATACCCATGGGCATGGGTTCCGCCGCGGGCATACGAGTGGCCTTTTTGGTAGGCAGTGGTGACCTGCTCGCTGCTCGCGTCACCGCTGGGGCGGTTGTGAAATTCGCGATCGGCTACGCAGTTATCGTGAGCGTTCTGTTGATCCTGTTCCGCGTGTCCCTGGTTCAGATCTACACCACAGACATCGAGGTCATTCAGCTGGCAGCCTCCTTATTAGTGATCATTGCGGTCTATCAATTGGTCGACGATACGCAAGCGGTGATGATTGGTTCGCTGCGCGGCTATAAAGACACCACCATGCCCATGGTCTTCAGTTTGGTTGGCTTTTGGATACTAGCGCTGCCGCTGGGGTATTTACTGGCAACTGGGGCAATGACTNCAGAACCCCTAGGCGTTTTTGGGTATTGGCTTGGCATCACTGCAGGCTTGGCCATCGTCGCTGTTATGATGTCTCTCCGTTTGNGCAGTTTAAGCGCAGATCCGGACAAGATTCGGCGCTTCTCCTTACGAGGTGCNNAGATTAANTTATCCAGCTGAAACNGCCTGCTGCGATTCTTCGGCATCCGCTGAGTCATTGGCGCTGGCTGAGAACACCAACGCGCTGTCCGCNACCGGTCCTGTCCGTATCGTCTTTTTGTCTAACGCAAAATCTTGGGTATTTCGCCAAGGACCGGTGCCCTGTTTGGGGAAGAGATGCATCACGCGTTGCATATAGCCGGCNGGAAAATCTGCAATCCAAGGCAAGGTTTGCATACCAGAATCTTCGCTGCGCAATTGCGGCACCACCCGATCTGNAGCGGCATCGTCCATATGCTGTAGCANTCGGCATACCCACTCTGAGGTCAAATCCGCGCGCAGCGTCCACGATGCGTTGATGTAGCCAAAGGTGCTGACAAGATTGGGNACGCCCGAGTACATCATGCCGCGATAGGTGTAGGTATTGGGGAAATCTACCGCTTCGCCGTCCACGGTGAACGGTACATCAGCAAGTACCGAGAGCTGCAGTCCAGTTGCAGTCACCACAATGTCAGCGGGAAGCTCCGCGCCGGACTTCAGGCGCAGCCCGTCGGCNGTTACCGTCTCGATCTCATCGGTGACGATCTCTACCGAACCGTTTCTGATCGCCTTGAATAAATCCGAATTAGGCACCAAACACAAACGCTGGTCCCAAGGGTTATATCGCGGCGTAAAGTGTTTCTCGANGTCGTACCCTGCTGGGAGCATTTGCTTGACCAAACCCAACAACTGNGCNCGNACTTTNTCTGGCGCTGTTCGCGCGCGCTTATAAAAGANGTTTTGCAGCNCGACGTTTTTGAATCGGGTCAGCGCATAGGCCCAGCTNTCGGGCAACACCTTNCGTANGAAGTTGGCGATNGCATCCTGATCGGGTCTTGCGACCATNTAGGTTGGGGAGCGCTGCAGCATCGTTACCTGCGCACCNCNTTGAGCCATGCTCGGCACGATGGTCACCGCGGTCGCACCGCTGCCGATCACCACCACGCGCTTGCCGCGGTAATCGAGGCTTTCTGGCCAGAACTGCGGATGCACGACATCACCACTGAATGATTCGATGCCGGGAATCTGCGCATCGTAAGGCTGGTCGTAGCTGTAGTAGCCAGANCACATNAAGAGAAAATTGCTGCTCATCTGTTTTTGCTCCTCACCTTGGTCAACGGTGAGGACCCAGCGGGCATCGGCTGAGCACCACTCCGCCGCGACAACCTTGTGGGAAAAACGAATGTTCTCCTGCAACCGATATTCGTCAANGGTCTCATNCAGGTANTGCANGATCGCTGGGCCNTCGGCAATGGACTTTTCCGCCCTCCACGGCTTGAAGGAAAATCCCAGTGTATGCATATCNCTGTCTGANCGAATGCCCGGGTACTTAAACAGATCCCAAGTGCCACCAANATTTTCTCGACCCTCGAGAATGCCGACNCTTCTCTCTGGGCAGGCNTTACCCAAGTGCACAGCTGCGCTGATACCAGAAATACCTGCCCCCACGATGATGACATCCAAATGTTCCATGCCTTTCCCCTGAGCTAAATGACTAAGCCGGCTTAACGAATTAGTGCTGATGCTATCACTCGAGCACTTAGCTTGTGTCGACTGTTTGCTNTTAGTGAGCTTCGCAAAATTTTTTTGATCGACGAATACGCGGGCAGTCTCAAAAATAGTTAATTTATGATGAAGTTTTTCTTCAGAAAATACCAAGCAGCTACCCAAGCATTCGTTTCTTTTGGTAACGCAAATTTTCCCGACTTAAGCGGAGTCGGGCACTATAAAATTAGGTGTGAACAAGCCCAAGAAAGTCATGTTAGGCCAGCTTTTCTCCGCGTTTTCACCGCTTTTGAGGGGCCGCTTAGCANGCAAAGGTGTTACCNGTGACCGCNNCTCAGCGTTTCTGTTNGTAACGTTTTTATTCTGTGACAAGACACTTTTTTATTTTGTGTCATCTGTAGGTGTATGTTATTNCTGCNTAACAGGTCTTATCACGGAGGGAAGAGCTGATGAACCTAATACAGAAAACCGTTCTTGGTGCTCTGGTTACCACTATGGCCGCGCCTGTCGCGCTGGCCGAGGGTAGGCAAATCGAAGAGGTCATTGTGACCGCTGAGAGACAGGAGGCATCCATTCAGGATACGTCCATCTCTATCACCGCCTTTACCGGCGATTTCATTGACGACTTTGGCATCAGGAACCAAGANGATTTGCAGAACTTTGTTCCTGCNACCACGATNCAGCCNTACGACGCNACNGTGCGNGGAGTAGGANGAAATTTCCGCGCNCTNGGTGGTGATCCAGGTGTCGCAACCTACATGAACGGTGTTTATTCGGAAGACTTGTTGACCGCTACTGGGCAAACCTTTTGGGATGTTGAGCGAATTGAGGTCCTTCGCGGNCCGCAAGGCACTCTTTACGGCCGAAACGCCGTNGGTGGTGCAATTAACATCCTTTACAAAGAGCCTACTGATGTGTTCGAGGGCGCGCTCAAAGCCATTTACGGTAATTTCGGNACCGAAGAATACTACGGCGCTTTTTCTGGGCCGCTTCGCGATGATCTCATGGGGCGCGTCACCTTCAGCTATCGCGATCGCAGCGGTGTGATTGATGAGATTGGCGATCAGGGTCCATCTGGTNTGGATGGTCTCGGNACAAACAANGTGGCCCTTCAACTCAAGTGGCTCGCNACNGACGACATCACTGTTGACCTTAGGCACAACTGGATGAGGATAGACAGACCGTTCGGCGGGGCTAACGGTGGCGGTCTGGTTGTGTTGAACGAAGACGGCAGACCCTATCGCAACACTGAACTCATTCCTGGCTATCGTTTTATAGATCCAGCTCAGACTGATCCTTTGCAAAGTGACTTCGTGAACCCAAATCAAGAGATTCGCGCTTTCACCAACCCTTTAACTGGGGAAGTACGCAACGCACANCCCAATCGCGCAGGTCTTGATTATGCGGACTTCGACGGCTTTCAAAACGCGATGGCNTCTCTAGACGGCTGGAATCAGACCTCTGAGGAAAGCCTAGCCGCTTATAATGAATGCGTTTTTCCGGGNGATATNGACGGTGGNGACATTTGTGCAGCAACGAACGGCCTGAANAGGGAGGAATTTGATGCAAGCACAACGCAAGGGACGGTAACGTGGGATGCTTCAGATCGACTGACNGTCAAATATATCTATGGNTTCAATAAACTCCAGTACCATCGAACCACCGAGGATGANAATACCGCTAGTCTTTANCATGATCGTCAGTTTTNNGTAAATCACGAAGCGCGTTANCAGTCTCANGANCTTCAAGCGTTCTATGACATCAATGACACCATGTCNGTAACCTCCGGTGTCTTCTGGTATGAAGCGNTAATCGATCAGCGNGGCGACTTCTATTCNNNCGTTGGNTCTGATCGCTATCAAAATGCCTATAATGGCAACACGATCGAAGCGTTCTTCGGANCNGCGCCAATGGCGACNCTCTTCAGCGCGAAGAATCAATGCCTNGCCAACCCCGACCGACAGTCCTGTCAACGTAACTTTTCCGCCGAGACGAGTAACGAACTCATCTTCAGCGGAACCGCTACCGGNTTAGCCGAAGGCATTACCCGTAACGACAATCTGTACGTNTCTCAGTGGTATGGCGATGANGGCACCAATCGTGAGCTGGANGTNATTAACGGGATTCGCTCCGTGGGATCTGACCTTCTCTANGCGACTCAAACGGAAAGAGACGCGTTTGCAGCGTATACGCAAGGTGTATGGGACATGGATGAGAACATCACGCTCACCGTTGGTATTCGCTACGCATATGATGAAGTGGTGGCCGAGGAAAATTTATTCCGGTACACGGAAAGCAACGCCTTATTTGGCTTCCTCCCCGCCTTCGGATTCACCGGCAACCCGCTGTACGAAATCAACAAAGCTAATGGTGGCTTTGAAATGGATGCTGACGGCGAGGTTGTTACCGACGAATACGGCCAACCAATTCCGACGAATACCGTGGTGAACGGCGGTCATCCAATCGCTGTGAGCGTCTACCGCCCATTCAAGCGGAAAGACGAAAAGATTACGGGCCGGATTAATATAGATTGGGATATCTCTGACGACTTCATGATGTATCTCTCAGCGACCTCCGGTTACCGATCGGGTGGTTACAATCTTGTATTCTTTTCAAATACTGCAGATTACGAGCCAGAAGAGCTCACGGCATACGAACTTG
>PBTJ01000030.1 GCA_002726925.1 Gammaproteobacteria bacterium
GCACTGATGTTCTTATAGCCCTTGATACGTTCTCCGGCGACGGTTTCAGTCACACGGTCAACGAGCAAAAACGGATAGCGGTGGGGCAAATAATCGAATAACTCGTTGATCGTTTTCACTTCACTCATGAACTTTTACCTTCCAATTTTTTGACACGCTTGAACAGATCGCTCAAGGCCATGAATCGAGTGGCATTGCGTAACCAGGTCGCGTGATCCGTCGCAATCAGTGCGCCGGAATACACTCCTGGCTTATCAATCGAGTGCGTCACCGTCGTTTTGACACTGATCACAACCTGATCGCAAATCTTTACAGGATTCTTGCCCCCGACACCGCTGCCACCGGCCAGTACACAGTGGCGTCCAATTTCTGTGCTGCCAGCAAGACCCACGGAGCCACAAATCAAGCTATGGTCCCCAATTTTGCAGTTGTGACCGATCTGTACCAGATTATCGATCTTCACGCCGCTACCAACGATGGTGTCATCGATGGCACCACAATCGATCATCGTTCCGGCGCCAATGGATACGTTGTCGCCAATGCGCAGCCCGCCAAGCTGGGCGATGGATTCAAAATGCCCTTGTTCATTGGGTGTAAAGCCAAAACCATCCGCACCCAACACGACTCCAGAATGCACGCTACAGCCCGTTCCTATACGCACGTTAGGGTAGATGGACACGTTGGCGAAAATGTGGGTGTGCGAACCAATGACCGAGTTGTGCCCGATCGTACTGTTGGCTTGAACAATGGCGTGCGCCGCCACCTGCACGCCCGACTCGATAACCACGTGGGCACCAATATGCGCCTGCGCGTCAATGACCGCATCGCTGGCGATTACCGCACTGGCATGAATACCAGGCTGGAACGGGGCAGAATGTTTGAAAAGTTGCGATGCGCGGGCGAAGGCGAGATAGGGCTGGGTGACGACAAGACTCGGTGCTGGACAATCTGCCGCATCTTCTGCCCGCAAAATAACCGCAGTCGCTCGAGTGTCGGGAAGCATTGACCGATAACTGGCCCCAGACAGGTGAGTCAGGTCTCCTTCTTCGGCAGTGCCGAGACTACCGAGCCCACTGACAACGGTTATCGCGTAGTCATTTTCGCTGGGAGCATTCTTAGCAAAAGGGCCAACGATGTCGGCCCCAATGTGCTGGGCAAGCTGNGCCAGCGTAAAAGACTTTTTATTGCCGGACACGCCTGCAGATAAACGAGGATCCGATATTAGTCGGAAGCTTCGTTCAACTTCTCNGTAACGCGNCGCGAGATATCGTGCTTCGGATTTNCGTACTGNANCTGATTCGGCGACAAAATCAAATCGATTTGATCGATTTGAATTAGGTCGTTGAGCACTTTTTCGTANTTTGGCGCCATAGCCTGCAAAATTTCTTGGCGCTTATCTTGNGTCTGNTTCTGCAGCTTTTGTTGACCAAACTGTAGATCCGCCTGCATNTCCTCCAGGTCTTTGATGCCCTTGCGGCGCTCAGATTCGCTCATGACTTCGCCGTCTTTCTGCAGTTTCGCCTGCAGCGCTTGAAATTCCTCAGCATCAACGCGCAGTTCCTCTATCTCGGGCTCCATTTCCNTATTCGCAGCTTCGGCCAGAACCTTGGCTTCATCGCTTTCCAAAATCGCCCGCACCGGGTCTAGGACGACAATATTCATCTCTGCGCTGGCGGCAGGNGCTGTCATCACAAGTACCACTGCTAGGGTGCTGAGAAGTTTATTAAACATGAGTGTCTCCTAAGTTATATCCGGCGAATCGCGCCGCGTTATTCTACCCTACTTCACTACGACTTCTAACCAACAGCGTGCTTAGAATGTCTTACCAAGCTCAAATTGGAAGCTCTCTTCTTCATCAAAGAATTTGGTGTTCATCGGTTTTGATACCGCGAATGTCAGTGGCCCAAAACCACTAAGCCAACTCAACCCGAAGCCAGCGGAGTAGCGTAATTCATCGGTGCTTAAATCAAAGCAGTTCGTGCTGACCGTTGGGCACTCGGTGTTGAAAACGTTGCCAACATCAAAGAAAAAGGCCGGCCGAAATTGACGATTATCTTNAACGAAGGGTAAGGGGAAGATGACCTCTGCAGAAAACTCCAACATCAGATTACCGCCGAAAGGCTGGCCAAATCGTCCGTCGTTGTCAAACGANCTGAAAATNATNGGNTTGCCGTTTTCATCAAGCGGCGGTGTACTGCGNGGTCCTANGGTAGAGTTTTCAAATCCGCGTATGGAACCAAAACCACCCGCAAAAAAGTGCTCATAAAATGGCAACGCAGGCGTATTGCCGTAGCTATCGCCATAACCTAACTCNGTTCGAAGNTTGAGCGTNAATAGCCGACTCANCGGGAAATATTTTTCGCCTTGATAGGTCAGTCGGTAGAACTCAAGNTCACTGCCCGGAACTGCAAAGGTCAATCCGATGGATTGAGAGGAACCTCGATCCGCAAATACGCCCCGGTTCAAGGTGGAGCGAATCCACGACAGGCTGGCCTTAAAATTGAGNGCATCNGGGCCATTGCGNTCGATAAATTCGGAAATTTCCTGNGCTGCTGCAAAGCCTTCTCGAATCTCGGTGTGCTCGATGTTCATGCCAAAATTGATGCGNTGGGTNTCACCAATGGGGAAACCAAAGGTTACCCCGCCGCCCGCCGAGTCGGTACTGTAGCGAGCAATATTGCGCGCGTCGTAGTCAAGGCGCCGGAAAAATACGTTATAGCCACGACTGATGCCGTCCAACGTGAAGTACGGATCAAAGTAATTTAAATTGACCGACTGTTGATACTTCGAATAGTTCAGACCCACCGAGAGCGAGTTGCCGCTGCCCTGCAGGTTGGATTGCTGATAGTTAGCGCCGAGGATCAAACCGTAGCCTTGGGAGTACGCCAAGGTGCCGGAGATCGCTCCTGAGGGCTGCTCCTCAACAGNAAACTCCACATCGATTTGATCATCCGTTCCGGNCACTGCGGGTGTTTCAACTTCGACCCCTTTGAAGTAGCCCAAACGCTCAAGACGCACCTTCGAAAGATCAATCTGCGCGGTGGAAGCCCAACCTGCTTCCATCTGACGGACCTCCCGACGCATCACCTCGTCTTGGGTCAGCTCNTTGCCGGTGAAAGTGATGCGCCGAACATACGCGCGCTTGCCTGCATCGACAAAGAACTCGACATCTACCGTGCCATCATCATTGAGTTTNGGCACCCCACTAGCGGTGGCAAATGTGAACCCGCCATTGCCCAAGGCGCCGGTAAGCCGCTCTTCCGTTGCCGTGATTCGAGCCTGCGAGAAGGTCTGTCCCTCCTTGACGATGATGAGACTTTGCAGATCTTCCGCCCGAACATCGCCCAGTTCGCCGACGAGGTTCACTTCGTTAACGGTGAATACATCGCCTTCCTGTACCGCCAGCGTGATATACACCTGCTGACGATCTGGAGTAATGCTCACTTGAGTCGAGGTAAGCTTAAAGTCTGCGTAACCGCGGTCTTTNTAGAAGGCCTCAATGGTTTCTAGGTCACCGGAGAGCTTTTCCCGCGCGTACTTGTCGTCGTTGCGATAAAACGACAGCAACGAGGGGTGTTTGAGTTCCAAGGTGTCTAAAAGCTCCATTTCGCTATACGCATTATTTCCGACGAAGTTAATGTGCCGGATGCCAGAGCTTTTACCTTCTTCAATGTCTATTTTAACGTTGACGCGATTACGCGGCAGATCCTCAATTTCGGTATCAATCGAGGCTCCATAGCGGCCTTGGGAGACATACTGTCTTTCCAGTTCCAACCCCATGCGCTCTAGTGTTGCCTGTTTGAAGATCTCGCCTTCTTGCAGGCCTTGATCTGCAAGGCCCTCTAGCAGCGCGTCNGATTCAATGGCTTTGTTGCCGTCTAGCTCGATGGATTCGATTGCTGGCCTTTCAGTCAGCGTGACAATCAATACGGCATCNTCTCGTGCAATTTTGATGTCGTTGAAATAGCCCGACGCAAAAAGAGACCGGGTGATAGACCTAACCGCTACATTATCGACACGGTCGCCGACGCCAACGGGAATGATATTAAACACCGTGCCGGCGGAAACGCGCTGCAGCCCCTGTAGACGCACATCGGCAACGATGAATTCANTACCTTGNCTGAGATTGTAGGATTGCACAGCTCCCACTGCGCTTGCGCTTATGAGCGAAGCGCCAATGAGAATCGCCATGCCCCGATGCACCGCCTTGGCAAGGATCTTTTGAAAATGCGATCGCATGTAACGTTCCAATTTATTCATACCATCTAGGNCAAGGTGACCCCGGAACTCGCCTTGCTAGTCGCTCTATTCGCAGCAGCTGCAAATANCCTGAAACGNGANNGCGCAAGGGTAAACGNGCGCTTTACAACAGTCGAGTCAAATCGTTGTAGGTCACGAANATCATCATGGCGCCAAGCAGTACAATACCGACCTGCATAACAGACATCTGCAGCCGCTCTGGCAACGGCCTACCTCGAAGCATTTCGATACTGGTAAAGACGACATGACCGCCATCGAGCATCGGAATGGGCAGCAGGTTAAGGACACCCAGCGAAACGCTCATCAGCGCCATGATATTAAGAAAGAAGTACCAGCCCACCCGCGCGGAGTCGCCAGCGATCTTAACAATGCCTACCGGACCGACAAGATTTTCGGCAGAGACGCTACCCAGTATCATTTTTTTCATCATGGCCAAGGTCATAAAGGTCATGTCCCAGGTTTTTGCTGCACCCATTGCTAGGGCATCAAGGGGACCGTATTGGACTTTTTCTTTTACCGGAGCGATGCCCAAGCGGCCAATAATCTGACCNTCGTCCGTGGCGAAACTATCAGGNACTGCAGTGATATAGAGCCGACGACCATCCCGCAACACCTCGAATACTATGGCGCGACCGGGAGCACCAACGATATATGCAACCCACTCTGACCAGCGNCGCACCCGTTCTCCGTCCACCGCAACAATCCAGTCACCGATCTGCAGTCCAGCGCGCTGCGCAGCCGACGCCTCGACCACTTGGCCGACGATACTCANCCGTATGGGCTGTAACTCTAGGGATCCAAACAGATCGGGTTCGCCGACGCCCTCGTGCCAGCGCGTAATGGGCAGCGCAATATCGAGCGGCTGACTGGTTTCAAGATCCATGACACCCAGTACGATCTCTCCGCTTTCGCCCAACCGATCCCCAAGCCCCATAGCCACATCTTGATAGTTTTGCACCGGTTCGCCATCGACGCTGCGCACCTCGAAAGGTTTGCTGCCACCCGCATTAGCGAGCATTGAATCTACTTCTCCGCCATCAAAGGTAGGTGTGAATTGCAGCGTTCCCACCATGAACAACAGCGCGTAAATGAAGATGGCGAGCAAAAAATTGGCCGCAGGCCCAGCGAGCGAAATCGCGATACGCCACAGCGGTGAAAGGAAGGTATAGCCGACCGCGTCCTTGGGAATAGAATCGTCTTCTACGGCATTTATGACCGGGTCACGGTCGTCGTACATTTGCACGTAGCCGCCAAANGGAATGACCGCTAGTACGAACTCGGTTCCGTATTTGTCCGACCAACGCAATAAGGGTTTTCCAAACCCCACGGAAAATCGGACGACATGCACGCCAGAGCGTCTGGCCACGATGAAATGGCCAAACTCGTGAAACACGACAATGACGCCCAACAGCAGCAAAAACGCGAGGGGATAAAGCAATATCTCCATCAAGCCACACTCCATACCAAAAAGGGCACAACTGCGATAATCGAGTCAATCCGATCCAACAATCCACCATGGCCNGGCAACAGTGCTCCAGAGTCTTTGATGCCGGAAACGCGTTTCAACAGGCTTTCAAACAGGTCTCCAAAGATGGAAACGATACTCATCATGATGGTTAGGCCGATGGAAGCGTAAAAGTCCAGCGCGCCGCTGNGNAATAACAAAGGCACGCAGACCATCAAGGCCAACACNAGTCCGCCACCTGCGCCTTCACGGGTTTTGCCAGGACTGATTTGCGGCGCTAAGGCGTGTTGCCCAAATGCGCGTCCGAGAAAAAATGCTCCCACATCGGTAGCCGTTGTCAGCACAAAGAGCCAAAACACCCAGAGCCTGCCNTTATCGAGCTGAAACAGAGTGAGCAAGCTAAACCANGCGCACAAGAGCAAAATCCANCCCAGCGANGCAATAAACCANCGACTTTGGTAGATCGCCGANGTTCGNGGNTGCACCAGTATGCTGAAAAAGCCAGCAAGCCAAACAAAGCAGCTAAGGATCACGATTTCGAGCCAATAACCTTGCTGAGTTAGAGACAACAGCATTAGCACGACAAGACTGGCTACGTAGTAGAGTCGTTGGCGCAGTACTTGCCAACCTGCCAGTGCCGCCCATTCGTAGGCTGCAAAGCAGCAGGCAACACCAAAAATCATCGCGAAAAGCCAAAACGATGCCCAAAAGATGGTCATGGCTGCCNCCGCAGCGAGGGCTANAGCCGTGTAGACACGGTTTCGAAGCATGCGACTAACGCCGGCCAAAACGACGTTTGCGTTGGGCATAGATCGCAACCGCCTCCCGCAACGCGTCTTGATCAAAATCTGGCCAAAACAGGTCCGTGAAGTAGAGCTCGGTGTAAGCCAAATCCCAGAGCAAAAAATTGCTGATGCGATGATCCCCACCGGTGCGAATCAGTAAGTCTGGATCTGGAATGTCGGTAAGGCTCATGGACTTGGCAAAGAGAGTTTCGTCCACTTCGTCAGGGTACAGCGCTCCATCGGCCACCTGTTGCGCTAGGTTTTTGGCCGCGTTCACGATGTCCCAGCGCCCGCCGAAATTCACCGCGACCGACAGCGTTAACCCCTTGTTGTCGGCGGTCAGTACCTCGCAGCTCGCGATCATGTCTTGAATGTCAGCAGCAAACTGCTCGCGCTCGCCGATTACTCGCAGGCGCACCCCTTGCTCATGCAGGTAATCAATCTCTGTGCGCATGACGTGGCGCATCAAGTCCATCAGCAAGCCAACTTCGGCATCGGGTCGATACCAGTTCTCGGTGCTGAACGCGAAAACAGTCAGGTGTTTAACGCCCATCTCCGCGCAGGCCTCGGCAATTGGCCGCAGGCGCTTGGCGCCCGCTCGGTGCCCCGCCGCGCCAGGCAAATGGCGCGCACTGGCCCAGCGGTGGTTGCCATCCATGATGATGACGACATGCTCGGGAAACGCCTCGGCAACCCCATCCCGCGTCGCAGGCAAGTCGTCTGCATTGGCCGAGCCTGGGGCATGCTTGGTTGAATCTGTGGATAAATCTTGCATAAACGAACGCGGTGCTCAGATTTCCATCAATTCCGATTCTTTCGCCGCCAAAGCACTGTCTACCTGAGCTATGCGTCGGTCGGTCAGCTCTTGTACGCGGTCTTCTCCACGACGAGCGTCGTCTTCTGACGCCTCCTTTTCTTTCACCAACTCGCGAATATCGGCAATGACATCGCGACGAATATTACGAATAGACACGCGACTGTTCTCACCTTCGCCTTTTGCTCGCTTCGCAAGATCACGGCGATTTTCTTCGGTCAGTGGGGGCAATGGGATACGCACTACTTCACCATTGTTGACCGGTGTGATGCCTAGCTCGCTGCGCAGAATGGCCTTTTCGATTTCCACCACCAAGGGCCGCTCCCAGGGCGCTAGCAGCAAAGTGCGCGCATCTTCCACTGAGACAGATGCCACTTGATTTAACGGTGTCGCCACTCCGTAATAATCTACGGTAATGCCGTCGAGCAAAGAGGGGTTCGCTCGTCCCGTGCGTATTTTGCCAAACGTATTTGCCAACGCATCTAGGGTCTTGCCCATGCGCTCATCTGCATCCTGTAAAAATTCATCAATCATGAGTGATCCCCAATCTCATCCTCGAGCATCGCGAAGTATCGAATGTGATTTCGACCGGCGATATCGAGGCCTCGCCCTCGTATTTCCCATCCCCTGCCGTCGATCATAGGCAGTTGTGCCATCTGACACCACAAGATAGACGTTGGCCGGATTAACGCTAGTGATTTTTGCAGTGCCTTGTTCAATCAGGCCGATGCGTTCTCAACTCGGGTGCCCACATCTTCGCCGCGACTAATCGCCACCAAGGCGCCCTCGACGCTCAAGTCGAATACAACGATTGGCATCGCGTTCTCACGACATAGCACCATCGCGGCAAGGTCCATGACACCCAACTGCTGCTCTAGCACTTGGTCAAAGGTAATGCGCGCGTAGCGCTGCGCATCTGGATCCTGCTTCGGGTCGGCACTGTATACACCGTCTACGTTAGTGGCCTTGAGCACCGCATCCGTGCGCAGTTCGATCCCTCGCAGGCAAGCTGCTGTATCGGTCGTAAAGAAAGGGCTGCCCGTACCACCACTGAGGATTACCACCATGCCTTGGCTCATCGCTGACAGCGCATGATCGCGCTCATAGGCTGGAGCGATACCGGATATACCAGTCGCGGAATACACTTGGTTGGCTATTCCCTCGCGCGTCAGGAAGTCTCCTAAGGCCAATGCGTTCATGATAGTGGCCAGCATGCCCATACGATCGCCAACGACTCGATCCA
>PBTJ01000003.1 GCA_002726925.1 Gammaproteobacteria bacterium
AGTGCTTCCATGTTGCCCAAGTTCGAGGGCGACACTGACCCAGCAACCGTCTTGCGCTGGACATCATGGGTGGGTGGGTCCATCGCGATAAAGGTACTAATGTTGAGCATACCCTCCGGCAAATTAGCGCCAACAGGGAATCCCAGCACGATGCCGTGGGCGGAGCTGAAATTCTTCCAGTCAGTATCGACTCGCTTGATGTCTTCGTAGCGTGTTAACGACCAAAACCGTCCAGCAATATCCGTCTCATTAAAATGCACCGGGTCTTCTGCGCGTAAGCGCGCAAAGTACTCGAGCCATCGATGCTCGCTGAATAGGCGGGCGTTAACCGGCAAAATGTCTTCAATCGCGACAGCAGCAGCGGCAGGTAACGGGCCTTTTTGCTCTGAACCTGCAGCCAGCGGCGTCCGCGGCTCTGGCGCAGACGCGCCTTGCGTTTCCGCAGCGTAATCGCCTTGCTCACTCATGGGTGTTTCACCTTGTTCATCGTCAATTTGTCTAGGATCGGTTTGTTCAGGGTCGGCTAGATTCTCTGTGGTAAGGCTTGATGCCGAAAGACTCACTGCGCCCCAA
The DNA here is from genome assembly GCA_002726925.1 of Gammaproteobacteria bacterium. Taxonomy (GTDB): domain Bacteria; phylum Pseudomonadota; class Gammaproteobacteria; order Pseudomonadales; family Azotimanducaceae; genus UBA4421. The sequence continues at coordinate 574 of PBTJ01000003.1, forward strand.
ACTGTCTAGCGCTATGCAAAAGCCTGCCCAGAACCGATTTTGCTGTCAATGCATAAGGGGGTGCGAGCACACGATTCTTGCATTAACCTGCCGCCTCTTAGACTTCTATCGATGGAAACCCATGCCGCATAGCCCGCCCTTTTTGCTCGCAACCGCACAACAGCGCATCGGTGAGAAGATCGGCGTGAGCCCGTGGGTTTTTATTGATCAGGTTCAAACCAACGTCTTTGGTGAAGTAACCCGCTGGCGCACACCCGGTCACTGCGACCCAGAGCACGCCAAAAATACGCCCTATGGCGGTACGCTGCTGCATGGTTTTCATGCCGTCAGCCTAATTACACACTTTTACAAAAGCAGTGAGCTGTGGCCCCAAGATGGCCGAGATCCGCTGAACTATGGCCTCGACAAGGTGCGCATTTTACAGCCGATGATCATCGGCGAAGGCATCAAGCTGAGGTCGCAGATCACGCTACTTGATGCCCAACCTAAGCAAGATGGCGATATGTTGCTCAAGACCCAGCACGACATTGAGGTGGAGGGTATGGAAGGGCCAGCGGTTTATGCCGAGTACCTCACCTACTGGCACGCTGCGTAACAAGGGCATCGCCGCATCACAATGAATACGCAAAACCCTAACGCCTCTGGTGGGCGTCTGCAGCGCCCGGCCGCTGTGGATGGCGCGCATATCTCAACCTTTCGCCAAGTGGTCTATCGACACGGTCTCGCCATGGGCACAATGGCTCTGTTCCTTGCATTGCTGCCAAGCGCCTACGATCTGGTGGCTCGCACCACCACCCGGTTCATGGACAACCCGGCCGCTTACTTGCTTGCAGGCGCCCTGCTGCTGCCTTTTTTTGTTGTCTATCAAAAACGCAAAGGCTATCGCACCAGTCCACGCAACAGCCTGTGGCTNNTNTACCTGCTCTANATCAGTGTCGTNGAGGANNTGGCNTTTCGGCTNTTTCTNCCCATCGTTTTAGCNGACGCNATNCANTTNTANGCNGCTGCTTTCNTNAGCAATGTNATCTTCGCCGCNNTTCACTATGTCACGCTGAGGTGGCGCTGGCNGAACTGCGTCTTCGNNTTCGTTGGNGGCATGGGGTTTGCGCANATGCTGGCNAACNATCAAGANCTCANCGCNGTGATTCTCGNNCACTGGTTCTTNACCTTCCTCAACACACCTNCNCCACCCGCCGGTGACCGACAGGCGTAACNGNCCCANCNCNNCACTTGCGNAAGGTCNCCGATTGCGTCTGAATANTNCGGCTNAANNGAAGGGAGANNAAAATGTCGGAAGCGCAATTGTCACTGACCAACGATCAACTGCTGAGNACCACGCGAGCGGTACGAAAACGCCTAGACTTTGAACGCGACGTNCCTATGTCGACGATTAAGGAATGTATGGATCTCGCCGTGCAAGCCCCATCAGGCTCCAACGCTCAGGGCTGGCAGTTCGTCTTCGTGACCGATCAAGAAAAAAGACAAAAGATCGGCGAATACTACCGCGAAGCCTTCAGCCATTATCGCCACATGCCCTTCGCCATTCACAAACTGCATTCCGACAGCGCTGATGCATCCTTGGCCAACAGCCAAGAACGCAGCGCTTCCTCTGCGGACTATTTGGCTGACAACATGGNCAAGGCGCCGGTGCTGATGATTCCATGCATTGNAGGGCGCATCGACAATGCCGAGGGGGCAAATGCTAGCGCCCAAGCGGGCACAATGGGTTCAATCATTCCGGCGGCATGGAGCTTTATGCTGGCAGCCCGAGCAAGGGGCATCGGCACCGCATGGACGACATTGCACCTTGCGCATGAGAAGGCCGTGGCCGAGCTGCTAGGCATTCCCTACGAATCTTTCACGCAGGTTGCCTTGATACCCATTGCCTACACCAAGGGCACAGATTTCAAACCCGCTTACCGACCGCCGGTTGAAAGNGTCATGCACATCAACCAATGGTCATCGTAAGTTAGGGGNAAATCGGCGACCGAGGCGGCGGACTTGCCGCCACTCGGTTTTGCTGGGTAAGCGGCTCAGCCCTTACCATTCAGGATAAGTTCAGCCAGACGCTGACCGTGGGTGTTTTGCGGAAAGTGGCCGGCATCCGGCAGCGCATCAAAGCGCGCACTCATCTGCTCNGCCCATTGACGGCCCCAGGTTTCGGTGAAGACATCATCAGTGCAGCCCCAGATAAAGTGGCAGCCCTTGCCCATTGCGGACCAATTCAACAGCGTTCGGTAGTGCAAAGTCTGGGCTGCTGCGTTGCCGTTGTGGTAGTTATCTACNGGAATAGACAGCGGAAAACGACGGAAGCCATTGTACCCTTCGTCCGGCAAGCCCTGATAAGGCGCCGAAAATCCTGCGTACATATCTGCTGCGGCGCCAGTCAGCTGGGGTTCATTACCCTCGATAAAGGCCGACATGAAGGAGCCCGGATCCATCAAGCCAGCGCTGAGTACCAACAACAGACCAATGTCCGGTGTCTGCCTCGCGAAGGTGCCGCCCTCATGCCAGCCAGCGTTCCAACGTTTGATGCCAGCGGAATACTCGTACTCTGGGTGATGCAGCCATGTATTCATGATCACCAAGTCAGTGAAGCGCTCGGGCATGGTGGCTGCCTGAGCCAGGCCCGTAGGGCCGCCCCAGTCCTGACATACCAGGGTGATGTTTTGCAGGTCTAACTCGACGATCAGCGACGTCAAAATTTCCGTATGGCGGGCTATCGTGTACCAGTGAATATCCGTGGGTTTATCCGAACGCCCGAAGCCCATATGGTCTGGAGCAATGCANCGATAGCCCGCACCAACCAACACCGGAATGACATCTCGGTAAAGAAACGACCACGTTGGCATGCCGTGCAGCAGCAGCATCACGGGGCCATCTCTCGGGCCTTCATCCAGATAGTGCATACGCAGGTCTTGCCAGGNGTGGTAATTCGGCGCGAAGTGAAAGNTTGGCAAGTTCGCGAAGTGCTCGTCTGCGGTTCTCACAAATTGTGTCATTGGGTNCTCTCCCTTTCTTTATTATTGTTGTCGGTTTNGCTTAAGGCTCTGCAGGCAAGTCTTGTATGGCCTTTTTGTTTCTCAAGATNGTCAACGGTAAGAAGATCAGCGGCAGGAGTTTGTCGTAGTGCATGGGCGTTAGCCGTTGCGCGAGATCGGTCAGCTTGGCGTCCATACCGATAAAGATACGGCTGCGCCGTTTGCGCACGCCATCCAAGATTACTTGGGCCGCACGGCTGGCATGCATCCCGTGTTCTCGAAACGCCCTGCCCTGTTCTTCGTGGGTAGCGTTGGCTTTCCCCAGCAAGCCAGACGGCGCGCTTTCTCCTGCCGCGCGATTGACTTTCGCAGCAGTAAGAATGTTGGTGCCAATGTGTCCCGGGTGCACGCAATGCACTTGGACAGAGGTGCCCTTCATCTCTTTTACAAGGCTCTCGGTGAAACCGCGCACGGCGAACTTGGTCGCGTGATACACACTCTGGCGAGGCACCGCGATCATGCCGAAGATCGACGATGTATTGACCACCGCGGCTTCTGGTCGATCTTTCAGATAAGGCAAAAACGCCCGGGTCATGTTGATGACGCCATGCAGGTTTACGTCCATGACCTTGTCCCAGTCTGGCTCCGGCATGCTGGCAAACTCCGAATCAATTGTGATGCCAGCGTTGTTAAATACCAGATCTACCTTGCCGTGTTGGGCGATGACTTTCTCCGGCAGCGCCTTAATGGCCTCTTCATCACCCACATCCAGCAAGTGGCTGGAGACCGCAACGTTGTAGTTCTTGAGCATGCTCGCCGTGCCTGCAAGGGTGTCTTCGTTGACGTCACAAATCACCACATCACAGCCTGACTTTGCTAACAATACTGCTAAGTATCGACCCATTCCGGAACCCGCGCCGGTAATCACGGCGACCTTTGACCTAAAATCCCGCATATCCCTCTCCCTTCTATCGGTGTTTACGGACCTTTATCGATGTTCCAATCGCAATTTACAGATTCCGCAGGCCTTCATGTACCCCGCTGGGCAAAGCCATTTGTTTTAAACTGTTGAGTCACTATTGCAAGGTAAACGCCCAGGCGTATTCCGGCGCATCCAGCAAATACCTAGGCTTTGTACTGGGCGTCCATGAATCATCCCCGCCAACGCCCATGTGGAAGCCATCGATGCACAGATGTAAGTGCGATTCGCTCACCAACTGATGGTCGTGGGTAGCCGCCATAAGCTGCTCAAAACCATACGGGCTGATACCAAAATGAAAGTGACCTCGCACACTGGCATCTCCTACCTGCAGCCGCGAAACATCGCATCGCAGGCCATTTTCACAGGGAAAAACATAGGGGGTATGCATGTCGCCGACGGCAGCCCGCCAGTCGCCAATATCGGCGCTGCTTAGGCGGTCTGGATAATTCTCGTGAGGCCCGCGGCCAAACCAGCAGACTTCCTCGACGGGCTTCAATTGCAGATAAGCACCCACTCTGGGCAAAGGTGGCAAATGGCCGGCAACGCTCACCACCACACGTAGGTTCAACTCGCCATCGCTGCTGAACTGATGTTCCCAACGACTTTGAATAAGCAGCACCCCTTCATGGTAGTAGCCGTGGGTTGCGGTAACTGAATTTCCCGCCGTGCTGATCTCCAAACATCGGGGCTGTAGCTCATACAAACCTGCCGCCTGCCAGCGCGCCAGCCAAGAACGCGGGTCTAAGCGGTCGGCTTCACTCACGCCTATGTCGTTATCCAGCGGTGCGCGCACAAAGTTATCTTTCAGCGGGCTGACGAGCTGTTGCTCGCCGTTTTTAAACCAGCTGCTCAGCAACCCTGTGGATCGATCAATCAGCCAATGACTGTCGCCTGCGGACACAGCAAACCCCTGGGCGTTTTCTTCAACCAAGGCGCAGGATATGGGCAAGGATGCGAAAACAGGTGCACCGGCTAACTCAAACTGCCACCGCGCCACTTCGTGATTCGCCTGGGACCAGGCCGTGGCCTGTGGCTGACAAATCCACACATTGAGCCAACTGGCTGCCTCTCCCAGATGCGCAACGTCCAACAGGGCAAATTTATGGCTCCCCCCCGGCGGCAGTGCTAGGACGAAGTCACCAGTGGCCACCACCCCAGCTTCATTCACCTGTTGCCAATACAGGTGCTCATTGTCTGTTGCGCGAAAGGCGTACTCGCTAGTTACCCGGATGCTAATTCCGCCTCGGGAACTGAGTCGGGCCGTGAAGGGTTGCTGACAGCGCTTGGCCTCCAACAACGTGGGGTGCGCCGTGCGATCAGGAAACACGAGGCCGTTGATGCAGAATTGGCGGTCGTTGGGTTCGTCACCAAAGTCACCGCCGTAGGCCCACACCACTCGGCCATCGCTGAGCGTTTTATTCAGACCTTGATCCACCCAATCCCAGATAAAGCCACCTTGCAGCCTGGGATAGCGACGAAAGGCATCCCAGTAGTCAGCAAAATTACCCAAGCTATTGCCCATCGCATGGGCGTATTCACACAAAATCAGCGGTCGGTTTTCGTCACCGAGCCCGGCCCATTTGATCAACCCAAGTTTAGGATCCAGATCGGCGCCTTGAGGCATATCGCTGTCCGTGCGGGCATACATAGGACAAATGATGTCTGTCGCAGGGGTTGCCGAGCCGCCGCCTTCGTATTGAATAGGTCGCGAGGGATCAGCGCGCTTGGTCCAGTGGTACATGGCGTCGTGGGCGGCGCCGTAGCCGCTCTCGTTACCTAGCGACCAGACAATAACGCTGGGGTGGTTATAGTCGCGGGCAACCATGCGAGTCATCCGCTCCAAAAACGCTGAGGCCCAAACCGGATCATCGGCCAGTGCACCCATGGGCTTCATGCCGTGGGTTTCGATATTGGCTTCATCGACGACATACATACCCAGTCGATCACACAGCCGATAAAAACCCGGCTGATGTGGATAATGCGAGCAGCGCACGGCGTTAAAATTGTGCTGCTTCATACGACGCAGATCTCGCTCGACATCGGCAATATGTTCAAAGTGGCCTGTGGCAGGGTCGTGCTCGTGCTTATTTACGCCGCGAATCAGCAAGGGCTGGCCATTCAGGCATAGCTGGCCAGCAATGATTTCCACCGTGCGAAAACCCACATCGAAGGCTTCAACCTCAATCACCCGGCCATCCGCGCTCAGCAACGATACGGTGAGTCGATACAGTGCTGGCTGTTCAGCGCTCCAAGCTCGGGGCGAGGCAATACGATGGATGATCTCGCAGCGATCGGCGTATCCGCCTCTTTCGTCGATCTGCCGCGTGGCCATATTTTCAGGCGTATCCGGAATCATTGAACGGACGAGGTCTGTCGTGTCATAGAGGCCCAGTGCTATCTGGCAGTCCCGAGCGCCCTCGGTACTGACCTGAACGTTGAGCATGCCGTCCTCATATCGATCATCCAGACTCGCCGTCACGCGTAAATCGGTGATGCGAGCCTGAGGTTTTCGCAGCAATGTCACGGAACGATATATGCCGCTGAGGTTCCACATATCCTGATCTTCAAGATAGCTGCCATCGCAATAGCGCAGCACGACGAGCTTCAGCGTGTTCCCGCCAGCGCGCAGATAGTCAGTGAGATCAAACTCCGCTGGCAAGCGACTGTCTTGGGAATACCCCACCCAAACATCGTTGCACCACAGATAGAACGCGCTATCAACGCCATCAAGAATGACGCGAACCTGTTGGCCTCGCAGCCAACCCTCATCTAGGGAGAAGCTCCGTAGGTAACAGCCGGTAGGGTTTTGCTCCGGCACCTTGGGCGGGTCACAAGGGAAGGGATACTGCACATTGGTATAGATGGGCCGATCAAAGCCCTGTAGCTGCCAGTTGCCGGGCACGGCAATGGTGGAGGTAGGGTTGGCACAGGCCTGGGTTTGCACTGGCCAGTTGTCAGGCACATCTTCCGGACGAGAGAAAAGCTCAAACTGCCATTGGCCATCAAGGCTCACACAGGAATCGCTGATCTCATCGCGTCGCGCTGCCCCTTCACTGCGCCAACTGCACAGCGGTGTATGGGCAGGCATTCTGCCTTGGGACGTAATTTCCGGGGTTAGCCAAGCCCGATGCATTTTGAGGTTCATGACCGCGCCTTGTTACTCCAGCAAAATTAGCGAAGGCGATAGCCCAGTCCACAGAATTCACAGATTCTGCTCAGAAACCGTAAACTGATCATCGCCTAGCGGATTTGATCATAACCAAAAAGAGTCCAGCACATGCAGAACGGTGCCCGATATCCAAGCCTCGTCGACCAAGGCATCTTCATCACCGGCGGCGCGACCGGCATAGGTGCTGCATTGGTGCGCGCCTTTGCCGAACAAAATGCACAGGTAACCTTTGTCGATTTGCAACAAGAAGCCGGCGACGCATTGGTTGCCAAATTAGGTGATCGGGTGACATTCCACCGCCTTGATATTACCGACACAGATGCTCTGCAACAGGCGGTAACTGACGCCAACGAACGTACCAAGCTTGGCGTGCTGATTAACAACGCCGCCAACGACATGCGTCACGTGCCCGGCGATATGACTCCCGGCCAGTGGCGCGACTGCTTGGCGATCAATCTCGACCCAGCATTTTTTGCGGCGCAAACCGCGGCGCCGATAATGGCACGCAATGGTGGTGGCGCAATCATCAACTTTAGCTCGATTAACGCAATACTCGGCCCCAGCAACATGCCCGGTTACGTCAGTGCCAAAGCGGGCCTCATCGGCATGACCAAGGCTTTGGCTAAGGATTACGGCGCAGACATGGTGCGGGTCAATGTCATATCGCCGGGCTGGGTGGTTACCCAGCGGCAACTCGCCACCTGGCTGACGCCAGCAGAGGAGGCGGACTGGATGGAGCAAGTAGCGCTGCCCAAAAGGCTGATGCCTGAAGATGTCGCGAGCCTGGCCCTTTTCTTGGCATCAGATGACAGCAGTATGATTACCGGTCAGAACTTCACCATCGATGGCGGTCGTACCTAGTCAGCGCTGCGCATCACCGCATAAACGCTATGCACACGCGTAGGCAAAATTTCGCAGTGACCTAAGTGTTTCGTGATAGGGCTCTGGCGCCACATCGGGAAAGCCCATATCTCCCGCATGATTGGTGGCTGGAACAAGACGCGCTGTCGCCGAATTACCCGCCGCAAGCAGCTTGCGGAAAAACACGAGCCCCTCATCGCGCAGCGGGTCAAGCTCATTAACGGATATAATATGTGGCGGCAGGTCCGCTAGTTCCTCAACCGTAGCGTGATACGGCCATGCCAATGGATTTTTGGCATTAGCAAGATCAGGGTCATAGGCTTTCGCCAGCATACTCATCATCGCGCAATCAAGGGTGTAGCCATCGTTTTCCTGCAGTGACAGCAGGCGCCCGGGTGGATTGGCATATGCGCCAAAAATGTAAGGACACATGGCGTAAACGCCTTGAATACTGCCAATACGACCCGCGCGTTTCGCCTGAAGCGTGGTGGCCAAGGCCAAGTTGCCGCCGCCAGATTCACCGGACATGACAATGGCAGAAATACCCAGCTGTTCACGCTGAGCGTTTGTCCACTGCAGGGCGCTGTCGCAATCATTCAACCCCGCCGGAAAGGGATAGTCGCCCAACGTTCCTCCACCGTTGCGAAACTCCACGCCAACCGCGACCAAACCACTCTGCGATAGCGCGTTTCGCCAACGCACGAAGTTGGGATCTTTCGCGGTCAATATCACCATGCCGCCGCCGTGAGTATGAAAAACACAGGGAAAGGGGCCCTCGCGATTTATCGGCTCGTGGATATAGAGCGTGATGTCGTTACCGTCGATACCCTGAATGGTCTCTTGGTACTGACGCACATCGCTGAAATCCGGCATCGCGGCCTCGGCCAATGGGTGTTGGAGAGCAATAGTGGCTTCTACTTCGCGACAGTAAGCCAAAATCTCTTCGTAACCAGCATCAGGGCCCGGCGATTCAATATCATCGACAAGATCGCCGGCCACAGCCAAAAGCTGAGCCACACGTGGGTCCATTCTAGGATCGGTCAACAACGTCATATTTGGGTCGCCGAGCCGACCGGGTAGTAGTTCTTGCATAGCGTCTCCTCTTCGAATTTCAGCATCATCGCGAAAAACAGATGACGCAAGCATAACGGGGACGTGGAAAAGAACCGTATTTGTGCTATCTAGTTAAACGGGGTAACACGAGGGATTCCTATGAACGCTGCACCGACTGCTGAACAGCACGCCGAGACGATGACACAATATGTCGCCGATGGCGTCACACGCGCCAAGGCGTTGGGCAATCGAGGTCCACTCACCCTAGGTGCTAACGGCAAGCTAACGCCAGACATTATCGAAGCCTATGAACGAACGGGGTTCTACATTTTTGAAGGCGCCATCAAGCAAGCAGAAATTGATCTGCTTCGAGCGGACATGGATTGGTTACTGGATCGCGCACCTATCGATAATGGCGCAAAAGTCGATCACCAAGGTCGGCCCGCTTTCGGCCAAGAGTTTGCCCGCCCGGTGTACTCGATGATTCAGCCGCTGGCCGATCCCTGGGGTGGCACCAAGGCGCTGAATGGTCGGCATCCGACACAAATGACGCAACCCATTGCCGCAGGTCG
>PBTJ01000031.1 GCA_002726925.1 Gammaproteobacteria bacterium
CCATGGCGCCATGAGGCCAAGCCTCAGAGTTGGTAATGATGCTCTTGGCTGAGCACGCCAAAACTGTTGTGCTCATCAAAATTGCAGCGAATAACCGTACTACCATAAGTGCTCGTTTTACGTTTCGATGGGTCAAAAGAGTAGCATGGCAAGTCACTTTGACACTGTTAACCGATTCAAATCCTATGCAATTCAGCAAACCCAACGATCTGCAAAAACTCCGGCGCATCGCGCTGAACAGCCAAGGCCTCATTGGTAGCAAACCATTCGGTAAGGACTTAAAAGGCGCAGAGGCAGCGATACAGCACCTAAGCTACATACAGCTGGACAGCATTTCGGTGATCGAGCGCGCCCACAACCACATCTGGCGCAGCCGCGTCCCCAATTTCAAACCTGAACAAAGCAACCAACTGCTGGAAAGCGCCAAAGTCTTTGAATACTGGGCACATGCGGCGGCCTACCTGCCCATAGACGAGTACCGTTACTACCTTGCTGACAAAGCCGCCGTTCGCGCTGGCACCCTGCGCAAAGCCTACCGGCGAGATCGCAAGCTGATGAAGCAGGTGCTGAGACAAGTTGCCGACGAAGGGCCGCTGGCATCTAAGGACCTCGAAGACCGCCGCACCAAAAGCAATGGCTGGTGGGACTGGAAACCCGCCAAAAAGGCCATCGAAGCGCTCTACCTAGAGGGCGAACTGATGATCTGCTCTCGTGCAGGATTCCAAAAAACTTACGACCTGACCGAGCGCGTACTACCCAAGGGCGTAGACACCACACTGCCGACTAGACAAGAGCGCGCCAGCCATATGCTCGACCAGCAGCTCGCCTGCCATGGCCTAGTGAGCACCGTAGGCGCCACCTACGGACGACGCGATGCAGCGCTACGCAAAGCGATGAAGACCGAGCTGGACAAGCGACACAGCAGCGGTGAGTTGGTTTCAATCACGCTACCCAATGGCAGCGAGTACCACATTCATCCCCAACAGCTAGATCAACCCATGCCGAGGCTGGATAACCAACTGAAGATTCTTTCGCCCTTCGACAACGCAGTGATACAGCGCAAGCGCTTGATTGACCTATTTAGCTTCGACTATCAATTGGAATGCTACGTACCCGCACCCAAGCGCAAATATGGCTATTTGGCCCTGCCACTACTCTACAAAGGCCAATTCGTCGGACGCATGGACTGCAAGGCCCATCGAGCGGAGAAGGTTTTGGAGGTTAAGGGCGTGTTTTTTGAAAAGAATTGCGCAACCCCGGCCGTGAGTGCTGCCCTTGCTGCGGCATTGCCTGACTTTGCCAAGTTTCAGGAATGCGCAGATGTTCGTGTGACGCATGTGCAGCCAAAGGGATTACAGACTCTATTGAAGGAAGCAGTCGCAGCGCGGTTTTGACTCCAGAAAATGCTGATTGTGTGAAACCACCAACAGTTTCTGTGTGGTTGATCTCGCGGTGCTTCGACAGTCTGGGCAGAATAACGCCTCCAAAAGAGTGACCAATTCAAGAAAAACAGATGATGCCGTTCGGCGACGGCGAGTCGCCCACGACGGCCTAACAACCGGTGCGTTGTTGCTATTTGGAGGCCACTAAGAGGAAATAGGCCACATTTCCAAGTAAATGTTTGGAAAAGCGGCGTTAGTGGTTCAGGTAGAAGTTACCGAATCCCTGCTGGGTTCAGAACTCAATGGGGTAGTCATTTACCTTAAATTTTAATCATCATTGTTGTGCTGCACAGGGATAACCAGCACAACAATACTCTTAAAATTGGAGGTAATCACCTATGAATAAAGTAATTGCTGGGCAAATAGCCGAAGATGAATTGCAAGCCTATATGAAAAAAGGACATGAAGTAATAAAAAGGCTGCTCGTTGAATCTGACCACAAGTTTATCACCAGAGATAATGTTGAGTACCAACTAAGAGTTAATGCTCTTTATGACGATAAAAAAGACTTAACAAGGGTAAGAATTTTGGTAGCAGTTGACGATCAAAATTTTTGGAGTACTTTCGCTCCTTTATGTAGAGATGATTTTTACTATCTCAATGACTAAATTTATAGCATTGTTATTGCTATCTCCCGGTATTGTTAACGCAGCTAATTATTTATTGCATATTCCCCAACAAGCAACCGCGATACAAGTACAATCATGGAAAGCTCTGCGTGACCAAGGCATATTTGTGTCGCCCTCTTGCTCACTATCGTGACTTTGAGTAACCCTTATGATCGAGGGGCGGAAGGATCTTTTATCCTACCCGCATAGGGGTTTTTGACCGCTTTGCCACTGGGCGCAGCGATCCGCCAACAAGGCTTATCTAGCGCCATAGATACGGCCCAGTGCCGCCCTGTTACCGTCACCAAAAATGGGCGCGCTGCAGTGGTCGTGATGTCTGTTGAGGATTATGAGCGGCGGCGATAACCCGCAGCCCAACGGCTAAGCCAAATCGTGGGTCGAACCGCCGAAGAAGACGCGCGTAAGGGTTTGACCGAGGCTAAACTCGACGACCTGCTGGCCGATGAAAGTTGATTGTGTGGTGCTCCAACGGATTGGCTCGACCCCCGTACTCTGGGTTGCCGATTTTTTATCGAACTTTTCCCTAGCAAGAATTCGCCACGGCGCGTCTATACTCCTCCCTCCTGCATTATCCACTGAGCGTCCATGAGCCTTGTCCGCTGCGACAATTTATCCATCCACTTTGGTGATCGCGCCATTTTGTCTGACGCGGATTTCTCTATCGAACCCAACGAACGGGTATGCCTGATTGGTCGCAATGGCGCGGGTAAATCCACGCTTCTGAAGATCATTACCGGTGAAGTGCTGCCAGACGGCGGTGCGGTGCAATATCAAGACAATTTAAGGGTCAGCGTGCTTGAGCAGTCGCTGCCGGATGCCGAAGCCTTATGTGTTCGAGAAGTTGTCTCTCAGGGACTTGCCNCGCANATTGATTTGANCGCCAACTACACCGAGCTTAGCGGCACGGCTCAGAGCAATGACGATTTGGANCGCCTTGAACAAATGCAGTCGCGCATCGATACGTTGGGGGGTTGGCAGCCAGAGTTGCAGGTTGAAGCCATCATCACCCAGTTAGCGCTGCCTGCAGAAACTTTGCTCAGCGAACTCTCTGGCGGCTGGCGCCGCCGCGTCGCCTTGGCCAAGGCCTTGGTGAGTAAACCCGATGTGCTGCTATTAGACGAGCCAACCAACCACCTCGACATTGCCACCATCGAATGGCTCGAGCACGAGGTGCGCGGCTACAAGGGCAGCGTGATCTTCATTACCCACGACCGGGCGTTCCTGCAGAAACTGGCCACCCGCATTGTTGAAATTGATCGCGGGCGCATCATCAGTTGGCCCGGTGACTACGCAAATTACCTGCAGCTAAAAGAACAGGCGTTGGAAGACGAGGAAACTCGCAACGCCCTATTTGATAAACGCTTAGCCCAAGAAGAGACATGGATCCGGCAGGGTATCAAAGCGAGGCGCACCCGCAACGAAGGTCGTGTGCGTGCGCTGAAGGCCATGCGCGATGAGCGCTCCAAGCGCTTAAACAAGCAAGGTAAGGCGCAGATTCAAATTGCTTCCAGCGAAGAATCGGGGCGCAAAGTCATTGAGGCTCGCGCCATTACCCACGGTTTTGCGGGAAAGCCGCTGCTGAACAACTTCAAGCTGAAGATCATGCGCGGGGATCGTATTGGCATTATCGGCAACAACGGCGTGGGCAAAACCACCCTGCTGCGTATTTTGCTGGGCCAGTTAGAGCCTAACGCTGGCTCGGTGAAGATCGGCACCAACCTCACCATCGGCTACTTTGATCAGGTACGCGATGGGCTGGAATGGGATAAGAGCGTGGCCTTCAACGTGGCAAACGGTAAGGACCACATCACCATGAACGGCGGCGACCGCCATGTGATTGGCTACCTAAAAGGTTTTTTGTTTACACCTGAGCGTGCGCGCACCGCGATTAAGCACCTGTCTGGCGGCGAGGTAAATCGCGTATTGCTGGCCAAGCTGTTTACTCAGACTAACAACCTGATGGTGTTAGATGAACCTACCAACGATCTCGACATTGAAATGCTCGAGGTGCTGGAAGAAAAGCTGGTGGAGTACCAAGGCACATTAATTGTGGTCAGTCACGACCGCGACTTTGTCGACAACGTAGTGACCAGCACCTTGGTCTTTGAAGAAGAGCACCGCCTGATCGAATACCAAGGCGGGTTCAGTGACTGGGCCGCGCGAGGGCGCAAGCTTGCGGTATTGGAGCAGCGGCCCGGGGCAGCAACGGCTGCTCGGGCTGAGGAGCCCGATGCCGAATCGGTGGTTGCCGCAACGGAACTTGTATCCAAGAGCGCGGGCAAAGATTCAAGCAGAGAATCGAGTAAAGCTTCGCGCAAAAAACTCAGCTACAAGCTGCAGCGCGAGCTGGATGTGCTGCCAGATACCATTGCCTCGCTAGAGGAAAAACTCGCGACGCTTACCGAGCAAACCGGCGCCGCAGACTTTTATAACCAAGATTTTTCAGAGACCGAGCCAGTGCTAAAAGCGCTTGCCGAAACCCAGCAAGCGCTGGATACGGCGACCGAACGCTGGATCGAGCTAGAAGAAATGCAGGGTTAGCCCTAGCGGGCATACTCCATTAACGCCTCATCGACTTCGACGATGCCGCCATGCTGGCTGGCGAAGAGCACTTGGTCATCGCGCTCGTACATCAGCAGACCATCCATAAACTTCACATCTGGCCCGGTTACTGGCTCCAAGCCTGCGCCATGGCGCATGGTGAATATCGTCATGTCGTGGGTGACGCATAAATCCAGCTGCGGCGCGCCTGCCTGAATAGCCGGTGCGTTCAGTTTGTCGAGCATAACTTCCAACACCATGGCTACTGCACGTTGCGGGCGCATCATGGCGGATTGGGGTACCTCGCTCGCAAACCACTGACCCACGTAATCGGCAAGGCCTCGAGATTCACGCAGCCCTTTCCACATTCGAATTTGATCCAGCGCGTAGAAAACGCCAAAGGCTTCGATATCGCGCACTTTTGCGATCACACCACCGCGCTTCGCGGCTATTGAGGCGTCAATGGCCAATGCACCGGTATCGCGGCAGCGTGTGACTGGGCTGGAGTAGCCGCGCAGATTCACATCTGGCAGGGCAGCACCAAATCGTGCCGCCAATGCTCGGCCTTCCTCCGTGAGCGGGTTTTCTAAATCGTGGATATCCCGTCGATATTCTCGCGCCGAGTGACGCATCAGCAACACGGCGCGCTTCGCGCCCTGGGCGAATACCGCCCTAGTCATTCGGGCAGTGGCGTCACCAAAGTCATCTTCCGGCTGGTTGTAATCGGTTTTCATAAGCTGCACGTAGGTGAAAACCTGTAATAGTATCTTAGCGTCATGTTAGAAGGGGAGACTCATGGGCAGACTACAAGACCGAATTGCTGTTATAACCGGCGCAGGCCGCGGTATCGGCCGAGAGATCGCACTGCTGATGGCTGCCGAAGGCGCCAAAGTTGTGGTGAATGATTTAGGCGCCAATACGGACGGCACCGGTGCCACCATGATCGCAGACGAGGTTGTCGCAGAAATCAAAGCCGCAGGTGGGGAAGCCGTTTCCAACACAGACTCAGTGGCCGACGTGGCCGGCGGCGAACGCCTTGTTCAGACGGCTATTGATGCCTTTGGCGGCATGGACATTTTGGTCAATAACGCGGGCATCTTGCGCGACCGCACCATCTTCAAAATGGAAGAATCAGATTGGGATGCGGTGCTGGCTGTGCACTTAAAAGGCCACTATTGCTGTACCCGCCCCTTTGCTAACTACATTCGCGCCGAAAACCGCACCGGCTGTCGCATCATCAATTTTTCGAGTGTGTCCGGCTTGTTCGGTAACTTCGGCCAAGCAAACTACGGCGCCGCCAAGGCAGGCATTGCGGGTTTCTCGCGGGTTATCGCTTTGGAATTGGCCAAGCACGGCTGCACCAGCAATACCATTTCACCCGGCGCGCTCACGCGCATGACCATTCCGCTACGCGAAAACCGCGGCGAGACTGTGGAAGAATCAGATATGGAAGCGGGTGGTCCACAACATATCGCGCCTATTTGCGCGTGGCTTGCCAGCGAGGAATCTGCGGGCATTACCTCAGAGATTTTCCACGCAGCTAGAGGCGGCATCGCGATCATGCAGCAGCCGCGCATTATCAGGCAGTTCAAAAAATCCGAGGGTCTTTGGAGCCTTGATGAACTGGACAGCATCGTGCCACAGCTGATGGAGGCGAAAAAAGCCAATATGCAAGCCGCTGATGAATCAGCTAAACCCATCGTCGATTAGCGACGGCAGATCCACCGGAGAACCACATGAGTAATAAAGTTGAGGGCCTGCATCATCTCGGCCTATGCACGGCAGACATGAAGAGCCAGATCGAGTTTTTTACCGACAAACTCGGCATGGAACTTCAGGCCCTGTACTGGATGCACGGGGTTGCGGACACCTGGCATGGTTTCTTGCGTTTGAACGACGAAAGCTCCATCGCCTTTGTGTGCAACCCACAGATTAAGAACATTGAAGTGCAGATGGGTGTTACCCATGCGGGCAACCCCGGCGCCAACAGCGCAGCAGGCACCATGCAGCACCTTGCGCTAAAGGTGCAAGACCATAATGAAATGATGGCCATGCGAGACCGTTTGCGCAGCAAAGGCGTACCGGTGCTAGGGCCATTGGACCACGGCATGTGCGTCAGCATGTATTTTGCCGGGCCAGAGAATCTGTCGCTGGAGTTGTCTTACTCCATGGAGCCGATCAACAACGAGCAGTGGATCGACCCAGAAGTGGTGGCGCTGGCGGGTATTTCTGCCGAGGAACTGGCTCGATACAAAAATCCCGCCGCATTTGACGGCAGCGGTGGCAAAGTCACGCAACCCGCAATAGACGATGCAAGTACCGGCCCGCATATGACTAACTACCCACCCGGACACTACGAGGCCACCATGGGCATACCCGACGATATTGCGCTGACCATGGTGGAATCTGAACCGCCGGTGCCTGCTTAGGTATGTATGCGCCCGATAATTTAGCGAATTAGAAATAACCCGCCCAGCGCAAGTAGATGCGATCGCCGCCACCTTGGGTAATTGGCTGGCCTGTTGGCAGCGCACCGACTGAGATTGGAGCAAACTCATCGCCAGAGCCACCCGTCGAGCCAATCCACCCCAACTGCATATTTTGATTTTGCCCAACGTCATAGGCGAACTGCATCTGAAGCAGGCTGCTGCTGTCGTGCAGATTGGTGATAACAGTGAGTTGCTGGCTCAGCAGCGGATGCCATTCAAAACTACCGCCAACCGCCAAATAGCTACGCATCAGGTTGAAAAACTCGCCCCGCGCCAGACCAGCCTGCAAATTTACTGGCACTGACATGAGCGGGCTCGGTAATTCAGTCAGCCCAAAGTCATTGTGAAAGTACTCGGCAAAGGCGTAGACGGTGCGGTTTCGCCATGGGAAGGCGACATCGATGTTGACGATGCCGAGCACACCCCAGTCGTCGTTTTGCTGGCTTTGACTGATGCCGCGACGCATGGCGATATCGCTGCGCAGTACTGCCGGCCCAACCGGTATGCTGCCGCTCACACCAAAGAACTCGGTGTCGTAATGCTGGGCTGCAATAAGCTCAAACTCTACTAACCCTGCATAGCCGTGCCATTTGGCTGCCGTGCTGGCTACTTCGCTGCTGACCAAATCTTGGGCATTGCGGCGAAACACGTGCAGCAGTTGCGCATCATGACCGTTATCAAACAGGCGCTCGACCAGCACCAGATCATCACCGGCTTTGTAATCTCGATCTACCGCTGTAGGCGCGAAAGGGTTAAACGGATCGAGGGGCTGAAAAACGATACCACTACCCCAGCTTACTGCTTGGCGCCCCACTGTCACCGCCCAACGATCCGAGCGCCATTGTGCGTTCAATCGATCAAACCTATGCAGGCTGCGGTGACGGCTACCATCGTTTACGTCTGCGGTGAGATTCATCAGACGCAGGTCATCGCTCACGACAATCTGCTCGCCGCTCAGTTGGCCTAGCGACAGCCCTTTGCCGTACCGCACTAGGGCAGTGTGTGCCAGCTCCAACGACCAGTTCCCCACATCGTGCTGCACCATAGTGCGCAAATCTAATGCTCCGTCTTCTCGGCGGCTGCCTAAGTTCGAGCGGTTGAAATCTGCGACCGGCAGGCCGGCAGTGCTCGCAAAACCTTTGAGTCGAAAGGTCAGTGATGTATCGCCCTTGGGTTGCCGGCTGCTTGGCCGCCAAGATCTCTCGTCACGTTGCACAGCCTCTTCGCCATTTCGATACAGCGGCAATAGCGGCTTTGACCGCCCTTGATTTGCTGGCGCCACTTTTTGCGGATCAGCATCCCGGTGCCGCTGGCGCACGCGCTCTGCGGCAAGGAACGGGTCTGCTCCGAGATTGTCTCCCACCGCAGCAGCACCCACTTCGACTTCCACATCGGCCAGCCAGGCGCCCGCATAACCATTGCCCTGGGCTGTCTGCTGCAGTGCCCTTGCGTCCCCAGGCCCTAGCGGCAACAAAACCACGCGATGCAGTAGCTGGCCGTCGCGCTGGGTTTGCACAACGCGAACGTCTCGCATTGGCGCGATGCGCCGGTTATCAGCAGCGGTGTTTTGTAGGGCGGTGGCGTTTTCTAACGAGGAGAAAGTGCCAATAACGACGGCAGGTTCAGCCCGCAAGACTTGACCGCTCACTAGGCCAAGTAAGCAGACAAGGCAGAATGACGGACGCTTCATTGGGCTAGGCGGCGCTCGCGCTATCTTGATGTATCTCGCCGTCCATCATGACGACTTGCCGGGAGGTGTAGCCCATAACGATGGGATCGTGAGTTGCCGTCACAATCGTCATGCCCTGCTGCTGATTGAGTTGCCGCAATACCTCAAGCAGTTCCGTCGTGGTCTTAGAATCCAAATTCGCGGTCGGCTCATCGGCGAGCAAGAGTACTGGATCGGTGACAATGGCTCGAGCAATCGCAACACGCTGTTGCTGGCCACCAGACAACTCGCCAGGGCGTCGATCACCAAGATCTCCTAAACCCAAACTTTGCAGCGCGATGTTGGCACGCTCCTGCCGCTCCTGGCCGGGCACACCCTGTAGCTGCAAGATAAACTCGACGTTTTCCCGGGCAGACAAAACCGGAATCAAATTGTAGGCCTGAAAAACGAATCCCACCTTGTTCAACCGCATCTCGGATAGCTCGGCAGCGTTTAGCGCCCCCAAGTTTGTTCCGCCCACGGTGATCTCGCCGGCATCGAATCCATCGAGGCCACCAATCACGTTCAGCAAGGTCGATTTTCCCGAACCAGACGGACCCGCCAAACTGACAAATTCTCCTGCTTCGATGGCGAGGCTTGCTCCGCGCAGGGCGTATACCGGCACGCTTTCTTGCTGGTAAACGCGCTGTACGTTTTGACAACGCACAACTGGCGTGGATTGAGTTTGGCTATCGGTCATTTTGGCGAATTCCAATTAATGGGTACGGGTTTGCGGCAGCTCTCGTTACCTATTCATCGCCATTAACGGCGAAATTTTTAGCGCCCTTCGAGCTGGAAAAAAGCTGGCGAACAGTCCTACCAGCACGCTTAGGCCACCAAAGAGCAACAGATCTTCAAGAGCAAGCACCGGCTTCAACAGTGTGCTCATGCCAAAGGCTTCGACACTTTCACTGAAGGCCGATAAATCAATACCATCGCCTAAGCCGAACACTAGGACTACGCCCAGTAATAGGCCCGCAACTACGCCAACGATCATAATGCCAACGCATTCCATGACGACCTGAATGAGCAGTAGCTGTTTGTTCATGCCCAACGCGCGCAACATGCCTAGCTCCTGCGTGCGCTGCATGACGGTCGCGATGAGCGTATTGACGAGGCCAAAGGTTAACGCACTCATAATGAGGAAGAACCAAATCACCATGGTGGCATCGACAAGGTCGACCATTTCCGCAATCTGGGGCTGCATCTGTCGCCAGTCTGTAACCACCAATTGCGGATGCTGGCGCGCTAGCTGCTCAATCGCTGGGGGCCTGTCTTCGTCGGATTGCAGCACAACCGATAGCTCGGTAATCGGATCAGCGAGTTGCTGGGTACCCAACGCTCCCTGCAACGCCTCTAGTCCTGTGAACACCAACATGTTCTCAGACCACTCTATGGGCGCATCGAAAACACCGGCAATTCGGTAGCCACGCTCAAGGCTCTTACCGTCAGCGCCTTCCACAATAGTCACCACCCGGCGGCCTACCGTCGTTTGCAGGGTTTCAGCCAGCGCGTTGCCAATAAGCAATCGACCATCTTCTGCGCCGGTCAGGGTTTCGCCTGCAATCTGAAAGTCTCGGTAAAACGAAATGCCTTCGTTGGCTGGATCGATGCCTATTATCGCGACGCCGCGGGTTTCGCGCTCGCTGCTGATTACCGCTGGCAGATTGATTCGCTTGGCGAAGCCGACAGTGGGTAACGACGGATTTAGGGTTATCGACGTGCCGGCTGAAAACGCGTGCTGTAAACTGGGGTCATCGGCGAATCCCGGCGCCTGCATCTTTATATGACCGCTTAAACCAGACACGGCGGTTTCCAGCATATCGACCTGCCAGCCCCGTATGAGGGAGTTGGATAGCGTGGTGCCGCCGACGGCAATGGCGATGGCAGCAAAGAGAAAAAAGTTGCGCCGTCGGTATCGCACAATGTTGCGAAGACTGAGGCTGAACAGGAGCGATAGCGTTCCGAGCATGCCCTACTCCACTCGCAGCGCAGCGACTGGGTGAATGCCTCGCACGCGCACGGTGCTAACCAAGGCAGCAAGCTGGGTGCCAACGATCATCACCATTGGCGCTGTCAATAAGCTGGTGAGCGTGGCCTTCGGAAACAAGCGATCAAAAGAACCCATTTGCATCTGCCGCACCGCCTCTTCGCCAGCCATTTGGGCCAGCGGAATGCCAACGGCGCTCAAATAGTTGATGAGCGGCATCGCCAGCGCCAGCCCGAGCGTTACGCCCAACAAACTGAGCAGCAGGGCTTCAAATTGCACCTGTCCAATCACCTGCCATGGGCGCATGCCCAGCGCCATAAATAGGCCGAATTCCCGGGTG
>PBTJ01000032.1 GCA_002726925.1 Gammaproteobacteria bacterium
AAAGCCATCGAGCAGATGGAATTGGGTATGCGAATTGCTGAAGAGCGTGGCACGACGGTAAAAGAACAGCAGTGGAGTTTGCTAACGTTCCTCTACTTCGAAAAAGAAGATTGGCCCAACGTTATCGAAACATTAAAAGTGATGGTCGAGAAATTCCCGAAACGAGAGCATTGGGTGCGGCTTGCGGGCGTTTATGGGCAAGAGGGATACGAAAAAGAGCAAATGTATTCTTTAGAAGCCGCATATACCGCGGGCTTTCTCGAGAAGAAAACTGATTTTACCAATCTCGCGGGGCTATTGATGCAGGAGGAAGTCCCCTATCGCGCCGCGAAAGTGTTGGTGGCTGGTTTTAAAGCCGAAGCAATTGAACGAGAATCATCGACGTTACAGTCGCTCGGTCAAGCGTGGCAACTTTCTCAGGAGGTGGACAACGCTATCGAGGTTTTTGAAGAAGCCGCCAAACTGGCGGACGACGGAAAGATTTATGAGCGGCTCTCCTATCTCTATTTAGAAGACGATCAATACGAGCGCTGCGTCGATTCTGCCACTGGGGCACTCGATAAAGGTGGGCTACGTAAAGTGCAATCGGTGCATATCGTGAAGGGCATGTGCCATTACAATCTAGACAAGTTATCCGCCGCGAGAGATGCTTTCGTGCAGTGCCGTCGTGTGGCCCGGCGTGCGGACGATAAAGCGAATCAACGAACTTGTGGTCAATGGATTACCTTTATTGATCGCGAAACCTTGCGCTTGAAGCAGCTGGCTGCCGCTGGTTAGTAAGCTGCGAGAGCTTGATCGTGGTAAAGCCGGTCATCGACCGGCTTTTTTTTTGCAATAATTTAGGAGGCGCGTCTTGTTCACGGGAATTGTTCAAGGACTGGTAACGGTAGTTGGGGTGGAATCATTGGTCGATTTGACTCGAATTGAGTTGGCCATGGGTGACTTGGCAGACGCTATTGAGCTAGGCGCGTCGGTGGCGGTGAACGGCACCTGTCTCACCGTAACCCGAGCGAGCGATAATGGCGCCGTTTGTTTCGACATTATAAAGGAGAGCCTAAAGACGACGAATTTAGGTGATATTGGTGTTGGCACGAAGGTTAACGTTGAGCGTTCGTTCAGAGTGGGAGATGAGGTTGGGGGGCATATTGTTTCTGGTCATGTAACCGCCACTGCATCGCTCTGCGGGCTTCACAATGACGGGCATGATCGCGTGCTGACCTTTGACCT
Source organism: Gammaproteobacteria bacterium (assembly GCA_002726925.1). Taxonomy (GTDB): domain Bacteria; phylum Pseudomonadota; class Gammaproteobacteria; order Pseudomonadales; family Azotimanducaceae; genus UBA4421. The sequence continues at coordinate 1,228 of PBTJ01000032.1, forward strand.
CAACCCAAAGTGGATGAAGTTTGTGCTCCACAAGGGCTATGTCGGCGTGGATGGAGCGAGCATTACCGTATCCTCGGTTGATCGAGAGGCGAGTACCTTTTCCGTAAGTTTGATTCCTGAAACGATTGAACGCACGACGCTCGGTCGCCTTTCGCTGGGTGACAAAGTGAATGTCGAAGTCGATAGCCAAACCCAAACGATTGTCGAAACCATCGAGCGGGTTATGCAGGACCCGGAAATGCGCGCGGCAATGATGCAGCAGGCCCAGTCGGGACCTGCCGCATGAGCTTCCATCAACGTTTGCAGGACGTTTGGCAAACGCAAAACTCACTGGTTTGTGTCGGTATCGACCCTGAACTTGAAAAGCTGCCTGCACATCTTCGCGCCGAGAAGGAACCGTATTTGGACTTCGGCATCCGAATTGTTGATGCGACGGCGCCTTATGTGTGTGCGTTCAAACCTCAGGCGGCTCACTTCGCGGCGGCTGGCGCAGAGCAGCAGTTGGCTAAGCTGATTGGCTACATTCAAGATCGATACCCTTTGATACCGGTCATACTTGACGCTAAACGTGGCGATGTAGGCAGCACTGCGAAACTGTACGCCAAGGAAGCGTTTGAGCGCTATGGAGCCGATGCGGTTACCGTAAACCCTTACCTCGGTCACGAGAGCCTCGCACCGTATCTTCAGTACGCTGACCGAGGGGTCATTGTGTTGTGTCGCACGAGCAACCCAGGCAGTGACTGGATTCAGGGTATTCAAGCGGGTGGTAAGCCTTTGTATCTGTCAGTCGCCCAGCAGGTTTGCGAATGGGATGAGAATGATCAATGCATGCTGGTCACTGGCGCGACGTATCCAGAGGAAATCGGGCAGGTACGCGCGTGTGTTGGCGCCATGCCGCTCTTAGTGCCGGGCATCGGTGCTCAGGGCGGTGAAGTGGAGGCAGTGTTGCAAGCTGGCCTGGATACCAACCAAGCGGGTCTGTGTATCTCTAGCTCTCGAGGCATCATTTACGCCGGCTCCGGAGCAGATTTTGCTGAGCGCGCCGCGGGCGCTGCCAAACAATTGCGAGATCAAATCAACGATGCACGCCTGTCGCGCGGCGCCACCGCTTAGGCCAAAAGTTGCGCAGTTAGGGCAACTAACCGTCGAAGTCGCGCAACAGGTTGCGCGCGATAATCGTTTGCTGAATTTGACTGGTTCCCTCATAGATACGAAACAGCCGAACATCCTTGTAGAATCGCGCGACGGCATACTCTTCCATGTAGCCAGCCCCTCCATGAAATTGCACGGCTTTGTCGGCGACTCGCCCCACCATCTCAGTGGCAAAGAGCTTGCAGCAAGAAGCGAGTGTGTTGACCGCTTCACCGGCATCGCGACGTTTGGCGGTATCCAGCACCATACATTGAGCCGCATAGCTCTCTGCCTTACAGTCCGCAATCATCCCCTGTAACAGTTGAAACTCAGCAATTGGTTGCCCGAATTGCTTGCGCTCCTTGCCGTAGCTAAGGCAGAGATCAATGAGCCGTTCTGCGCATCCTACAGATAAGGCGCTGATATGGATTCTGCCGCGATCCAGTGTTTTCATCGCGCTTTGAAAGCCCTTGTTGAGCTTCTCAGGTCCGCCCAGTAAGCGGTCGGCAGGTACGCGGCAGTCTTCGAAGATGACGTCGCACACATGCGCGCCTTTCTGTCCCATCTTTACATTGGGTGCTCCCAGCGTGATGCCTGGCGTGTTGGCATCTACCAAAAATGCGCTTACACCCTTGGCGCCCGTTGTGTCTTGGTCAGTACGCGCAAACACCGTGAAAAGTTGTGCACTGGGGGCATTCGTGATGTATCGCTTCGTGCCGTTGAGCACGAAATCATCACCGTCGCGGACGGCTTTAGTAGTGAGCGATCCTGCATCGGAGCCTGCATCGGGCTCCGTCAAAGCAAATGAACCGATGATCTCGCCGCTGGCAAATCTAGGCAAAAAGTAGGCTTTTTGTTCTTCGGTACCATCCATAACGAGGCCTTGGGAGCCAATGCCGTTGTTGGTGCCAAAGATCGACCGAAATGCCGGAGAGGTGCGCCCAAGCTCCATGACCACGCGGCATTCTTCGTAAGTATTAAGCCCGATACCGCCATACTGCTGAGGAATGGTTAGGCCAAATAAACCCATGTCGCGCATTTCTTGGACGATTTCCTGGGGTATTGCGTCTTCCTCAGCGATTTGGGCCTCAAGCGGTATTAGCCTTTCGTTGACGAACTTTCTAACCACATCAATGAGTTGTTCTAGCGTATCTTCATCCATCGCTGGTGGCAGTGTGGCTGCGAGATTCATGCGGGCGTCCTAAAAAACCGGTGGGCGCACTATAACCCGGCAGGTTAGCCTCGTCGAAGCTCAGTCGTTGAGCAGCCAAGCAAAAACTTGGGCACAACCTTGCCCGTCGGTCATTTCGTTGCAGTCACCGAGCGCCTGCATTAGCCTTGCGGCTCAAATTTGAGGGCGCGCGCATGAGTAACGACAAAGCACCGTTTGCTTGGGACGATCCGTTTCGATTGCAGGATCAATTCACTGAAGAAGAAAGAATGATCCAGAGTTCTGCTCGTGACTATGCGCAGGACAAGCTGCTGAGCCGGGTGCGCAATGCATTTCGTCACGAGCAGTTTGATCGCGAAATCATGAATGAATTCGGTGCGATGGGAATGCTTGGGGCGACCCTGCCGGAGAAATATGGCTGCGCGAACGTTAACTATGTCGCCTATGGCATCATGGCGCGCGAAGTGGAGCGCGTTGACTCGGGTTATCGATCCGCCATGAGTGTGCAGTCCTCCCTGGTCATGCATCCGATTCATACGTTTGGTAACGAACAGCAGCGCGAAAAGTACTTACCAAAGCTCGCAACTGGGGAGTGGGTGGGCTGCTTTGGTTTGACCGAGCCCGATCATGGATCTGATCCCAGCAGTATGGTGACCAATGCCAAGCGTGTTGACGGTGGGTTTGTCATGAACGGCGCCAAGATGTGGATCACCAATTCACCCATCGCTGATCTGGCGGTGGTTTGGGCCAAACTTGATGGCGAGATTCGAGGCTTTATCGTAGAGCGTGCCTTTGATGGTTTTAGTACGCCAAAAATTGAAGGCAAGATGAGTTTGCGAGCTTCGGTCACTGGCCAAATCGTTCTGGAAGATGTGTTTGTTCCTGATGAGAACTTGCTACCTAACGTAAAGGGTCTAGCGGGTCCTTTCGGGTGTTTGAATCGCGCTCGCTATGGCATTGCCTGGGGCGCCATGGGCGCTGCCGAAGCCTGCTGGCATGCGGCGCGCACGTATACCCTAGAACGTACGCAATTTGGTCGTCCTTTGGCGGCCAATCAACTGGTGCAGAAGAAACTTGCCGACATGCAAACCGAAATCGCCTTGGGTCTACAGGGATGCCTACGTATGGGCAGGATGTTGGATGAGGGTACGCTGCCCATCGAAAACATCTCGCTGATGAAGCGCAACAACTGTGGCAAAGCGCTGGACGTTGCCCGAGTGGCCCGTGACATGCACGGCGGCAACGGTATCTCTGATGAGTACCCGGTGATGCGCCACGTTATGAATCTCGAAACGGTTAATACCTATGAGGGAACCCATGACATTCACGCTCTTATATTGGGGCGGGCCCAAACCGGACTCCAGGCTTTTTCATAGCGCCAGCCTTTTTGCGCCGTACTCTGCGCAAGGTACGAGGTATAGCTGGCGGGCTTTTTGTGGGGCAATTTCTGACAAAAATGGGGTCAGATTCTCAAAATTCTTTAGGAATTTCGCCATAGTAAGTCTAACCGTTTGAATCAGTCGCAGATGGCGCCTATCTTCGAATGTCCTACTATTACTGGGGCACTCGTTATGACGAGCATACTGCTGGCTGATCATCACAGCCTTTTTCGATCTGGAATGGTGAAACTGATTGATGGGATTGGTGGGTTTACCCTGGCGGCCGAGGTAGATACCGGCGGGGCCGCCGTGGAATACGTTGCACAATACACACCAGACATCCTACTGCTTGAAATGGGCATGCCCGACATGTCTGGCTTCGAAGTGTTGAGGCGTATTCAACGCATGCACTTGGGAACCCGTGTGGTTGCGCTGACAAACTGGTCCACACAGCCAATGCCGCTGCACGCGATGCGCGCCGGCATAGATGGTTACCTAGGTAAAGATATCGATCCCCACGAGTTCGAGAAAGCGCTGTACAAAATACGTTTTGGTCGGCGATACATCTCGCAGGCCATCGCCCATGACTTAGCGCGCTACGCCTATGGTGACTTGTCAGATAATCCTTTCCAACTGCTGTCGGTGCGCGAAGTGCAGATAATGCTCATGGTTCTGGGCTGCAAGAGTCCAAACGCGATCGCGGATTCACTCAATCTGTCCGCGAAAACGGTCAACAGTTATCGATACCGCGTTTTTGAAAAACTTGGGGTGAAAAGTGATGTTCAGCTGACTTTGCTAGCAGTCTGGCATAACGTGATTGAGCTGGGCATTCGAGAGACCTCCGGCGGTGAAGAGGTTGCTGTATTGCCGAACCGGAAAGGCCCTCTTGCAGTTCGTCAGCAGAGTCATGAGGCGTTGGCGGCAACACTGGGAATCAGCAGCGATGATAAGTACGCATAGCACTAACTGTGCTAGGAGTTTCTTAGATAGACCGATTGACCCTAGACTGGGGTATGAGCCTTGTAAGCCAACGCGAATTCTCTCATGTGATTTCTTGTCGAGATTGCAGCCGATTGGTGAAATACCAAGCGCGACTGAAAGATCAGCATCCTGATTACTGGTGCGCCCCCGTGCCTCCTTGGGGTTCGATGCGGCCGCGCTTGATGGTCGTTGGCTTGGCGCCGGGTTTGGGTGGCGCTGGTCGCACCGGCAGGGGCTTTGTGGGCGATGCCAGCGGAGCCTTTTTGTTTGACAGTTTGCATCGGTTCGGATTCGCCTCTCACCAGCTGCCGGAACTCGCGCGCTTACGCGCTACGGTGATCACCAATATCGTGAAATGTACCCCACCGGCCAATCGCCCGGTAAGNCAGGAAAAACGTAACTGCGAAAAGTTCTTGCGCAAAGAGCTAATGGGCTTTGCGCCTAGTGGTCGTGCAAGAAATCGCGTGATTCTCTGCTTGGGGCGTGATGCTTACGAAGCTCTGAATCGGCTCTTGGAGCTACCGACAAAACCTTTTGCTCATGGCTTGCAGGTCCAGGCGCAAAAAAATCTGTTCTTATTAACAAGTTTTCATCCAAGTCGGCTCAATGTGAATACCAAGCGCCTTACTAGGGATATGCTCGACGCAGTCTTAGGTAATGCCAAATCACTACTGAGCGCTTAATAGGTCGCAAATTCTCCGCGCCTCTTTTGGGTCTCTTTGCCGCATTCTGTGGTCTGGGGGCCTGCCCGCCGCTATAGTCATCGCATGAGTGATGCTGACTTTGATGCCGAACAATTTCTAAGAAACCTGACACGTAAGCCGGGTGTTTATCGCATGTTCGATAACCAAAGCAAGGTTCTTTACGTGGGTAAGGCTCGGAACTTAAAAAACCGGGTCTCGAGCTATTTTCGTGCGTCGGGATTAGCGACGAAAACCATGGCCATGGTGGCGAAAATACACCGTATTGAGACGACGGTTACCAAGAGCGAAACAGAAGCGTTGCTGCTTGAGCAAAATTTAATTAAGACAGATCGCCCGCCTTACAATATTTTATTGCGAGACGATAAGTCCTATCCATTTGTGCACTTATCTACGCAGTCCACCTACCCGCGGCTTTCCTTTCACCGTGGGCTGAAGAAAGGGGCTGGCAAGTACTTTGGGCCCTTTCCTTCTGCCGCGGCGGTGCGCGATAGCCTCAACGTCCTGCAAAAGCTCTTTCAAATTCGTCAATGCGACGAGAGCTACTTTAAGAATCGCTCTCGGCCCTGCTTACAACATCAAATTCAGCGCTGCAGCGCACCCTGTGTTGGGCTGGTCTCCGAGAAGGAGTACGCCGAGGACGTAGATTTGGCGATATTGTTTCTGCAGGGCAAGAGCATCGACGTTCTCGATCAGTTCAAGAAAAAAATGGAAGCGTCGGCAGCCGCCATGGACTACGAACGAGCGGCCAAATATAGAGACCAAATTTCCCAGCTGCGGAAACTGCAAGAGCGTCAATACGTGCATGGTGCTGCAGGTGATGTGGATGTGTTTGGTTACGCTGAAGAAGCAGGACAAAACTGTGTGCAGGGAATTTTTGTTCGCGCAGGCCGCGTCTTAGGACAACGCACCTATTACAACAAAAATGACCTGTCGCTGAGTCCCGGTGAATTTATGCAGGCGTTTATTGCCCAGTATTACTTCGCGTCCGTGCAGCGCGAAATTCCGAAGTCGATATTGGTTAGCGACTTGTCATCGGACTTGGAATCGCTGGACCAGGCACTTAACGAAAAGGCCGGTCGTGCGGTGCAGCTCGCGCAGGATGTGCGAGGCCAGCGCGCGCGTTGGTTGTCGCTAGCCAAAGATAATGCCCAGCTCAACCTTCGTAGTCATTTAGCAGGTAAGAGCCACATGTTGGCGAGGTTTCAAGATTTACAGGACGCAGTGGGTCTCGACGAGTTACCCCAACGCCTGGAGTGCTTCGACATCAGTCACACCATGGGTGAGGCGACAGTTGCCTCTTGCGTGGTGTTCGATACAGGCGGCCCAGTGAACTCGCAGTACCGACGCTTCAATATCGACGGCATTACCGGCGGCGACGACTACGCAGCCATGGAGCAAGCGCTACGGCGACGGTATACCCGTCTGATCAAGGGCGAAGGCGAAATGCCGGATCTGCTGATCATCGATGGCGGCATAGGCCAGGTGAAACGCGCGCTCGCTGTACTGCAAGAGCTACAGGTGGACTCGGTCAAAACGCTTGGTATTGCCAAGGGTGTAGAGCGGATTTCGGGGGCAGAGCGTTACTTCTTGGGTGAACACGAAATTGTGATCAATGGGCGCTCTGAAGCCGCACACCTGCTGCAACATATTAGGGACGAGGCACACCGGTTTGCGATCACCGGTCACCGCGCGAGACGCGGAAAAAAACGCAGCCAGAGTGAACTAGAGGAAATTGCCGGTGTTGGACCGAAAAGGCGGCGTCAGCTATTGATGCACTTTGGCAGTCCGGGGGGAATTCGAGGCGCTAGCGCCGAAGAACTGGCGAAAGTGCCGGGAATAAGTGGCACCATTGCTCGCCAGATCTACAATGCGCTGCACGAATAGCCGGCGCATTCGTGCTGTTTTAATGCCTCGAAACAATGCCGTAACTGCCAGAGTGAACTGCCATTGAATTTGCCAAACTTCATCACAATTGCCCGTATCCTATTGATCCCCTTTTTTGTTGGCCTNTACATGGCGCAGCAAGATTGGAGCATTTTTGCGTCNGGTGTGCTGTTCGCGTTGGCGGCGGTCACGGATTGGTTAGACGGTTACTTGGCCCGTCGAATGAACCAAACCACGCCCTTCGGCGCGTTTTTAGATCCTGTTGCGGACAAACTGATCGTGGTCTCTGCCTTGATCGTTTTGATCACCTATCACCACAACGCTTGGCTAACGATACCCAGTTTGATCATCGTAGGGCGTGAGATTGTCATCAGCGCTTTACGGGAATGGATGGCTGAGATGAATGATTCAGTTGCCATTGCAGTAAGCTACTTAGGCAAAGTGAAAACAACGCTGCAGATGATTGCGATCACATTGCTGTTGATTGTTCCGGTTGAGTCCCAGTCCATTGCGATGACGATGGGTTACATTTTGCTTTATCTGGCGGCGGTGATGACGCTGTGGAGTATGTGGCAGTACTTGCGCGCAGCATGGACATCGCTGAAGCGCGGTCTCGGTTGAGGCCGGGTCGCTGCCGAAAAGAGAGTAATTGGAGGCTGAGGTCGGAATCGAACCGGCGTTAACGGAGTTGCAGTCCGCTGCATAACCACTCTGCCACCCAGCCATCGGGAGCAGGAGTTTATCGATGAAGTCGGGCAAAAGCCACTGGCGGCCAGTGCGCTTGGGCCGAATGCTGTGATTTGTAGAAAATTCCATGCCAAATTTCAGGAAGAAGGAGCTTACTTGAGTAACGAGATCATGCCAGTAGGCGATCGAGAGGTTTTTGTTCAGCGGTTTGATGAAAATCCATATCATCGCTTCATGGGACTGACGGTGGTCGCAATTGCCGACGATTATGCTCACCTCAAGCTAACGATAAGCGATTCAACGCCAACAGGTATTGGCGGCAGCGTTAACGGCGGCATACTGGCTTCCATGGTCGATATGGCGGCAGTCGCAGCGGTGTTTAGCAAGGCCATGCCTGGCAGCGAACCCGCCGGCACTGCCGATTTGTCAATCACCTATTTGCGTCAAGCCCATGGGCGCTGGCTGGATGCCAAGGCAAGAGTGGTAAAGAGAGGGCGGCAGTTAAGCACCGTTGCGATCGAGATTTTCACCGACGAGGGGCGTCTTTGTAGCAGTGGCCGAGTCCTTTACGCGATGCGGACAGCGCCAGAGAACGCATAAACAACCCGAAACCGCTAGCTATTGATCCCGCTGCTCGAGGCTTTGGTCAGTATTCTGTCCAGAGCATTGGCGAAGGTCTGCACATCTTTCTTGTCTAGCGCAGCTGGTCCATTCAACAGAACACCAGTTGATCTGAGTTCCTCCGATCGATTGCGCCGCTGCAAGTAGTCGCGGATGTTCTCCTTGGTGTAATGCAAGCCACGAGGGTTCAGTGCTTCTCCGCCCTTAGCGACGACATCTGCTGCAAGGGGGATGTCGGCGGTGATTACCAAATCACCAGCAGACACACGCGCGACAATGGCGTTGTCTGCCTCGTCGAAACCCTGAGCCACCTGAATGGAACGAATGACTTTGGATCGTGGTGTGGGTATGTACTGGTTTGCAATCAGCGTAAGCGCGATCTGTCGGCGCTCGGCGGCTTTGAAAAGCACTGCTTTAATCGCTTTTGGACAAGCGTCTGCGTCAATCCAAATATTCATATTGCACATTCAATCTTTTAGGCAGTACGTTAATCAAGAGTTTCTGGTCAGCCATAAATTCAACCATGGTGAAAACCAAGAAAATCATTGTCTATCCGCAGAGTGATACGTTTGAGCGAACCAACTTTTAAAAATCTGTTTAAAGACCTGGGCATATTTTTCGGCTCGGTTATCGCATTTGTTTTGGGGTTTCTGACGATTAGCTATCTGCTCCCGCCCAGCCGGACCCCTTACAGTTTCTGGCTCGGCTTCTTGTTCTACATCTTCCTCTCGTCAAGACTGCTGCGTTGGGTTCTGAATCGAAGGCGCCCTGTGGATCGCTGAAAGCCTTATACGCTGTGTTTGCGACGGTTTTGCGAGTAAGGATCGTTCTCGAGGAATAATCGCCTTGGAGGTGAAGAAGCGCAGAGGGGGAGAGGGGATAGCACTGAAGCAACACCTCCAAGGCGCGCTCACCATGCGCCCAGCAGAGTGAAAAATGAGTGCTTTTGATCTTTTTTTGCGTTCACGGTTCGTAAACAAAGGATAAATAGTCGGCGCTGCAGATGCTTATAGCACTTGATTGAGGCCGCGCGCTTGAGTGTCCTTGGTCGCGTTGACCTCAGCAATGAGTCGTTAGGTTTTGGTTTTTGAGCCTTAGCTTCGGCAGTCCTTTAAATTTTGATTTCGAGCTGGACTAGTACCCTAGAAGAATTACCTGCTAAGGCTAACTATTTAAATATATATCGTTAGAGCGCAAAGACTAACGCTAGTTGTTACGTTATGTGTCTATCGGGCTCCGATTCAATAGCCGATTCGATATTAAATCTTTTAGGACTAATCCTCGGGAAGATTCAGCCTGTAGCCGTTTTTCGCGAGCGCAGCGAAATCGGTAATCGGTCTGTTTTACCGTTTTTGCTTTTTTTGGGGCGAAGATGTTACATTTTGTATCGCGGCGCTTTTTTCGAGAAGTGAAAGGAGGTGTCGTGTTTCTGCTCCTATATAGGAGTGTCAATTTACTGGGGAAAAATATGTTTTTGGAAAAAACGAAACAGTCCCTGTTTCGCGGCAGTCTCTTGTGCGCGATCGGGGTTCTTTCGGCTAGTAATGTGGTGATCGCTGCTGGAGATGAACAGATGGAAGAGGTGGTCGTCACCGGCTCTTATATCAAACGATCTTCAGAAAACTCGCCATCACCGCTTTCAGTGATAACTTCTGCAGATATAGAGGATCTCGGCGCGCAGGGTATGGCTGAAATTATCAATACCATGCCCTGGCAATCGGGGAGTGAGACTCGATCAGCGACCTTCAACGGAGGCTCAGGCCTCGGTCAAATGACGGTGAACCTACGAAACTTGGGAATGTCATCGAC
>PBTJ01000033.1 GCA_002726925.1 Gammaproteobacteria bacterium
CTTGATTAGGTTTTGCTCGCAAGAATGAGGGGTATCCGAGTTGGCTGCGAGCCCAGTAGCGCTGTCGCCAAGCCAACTGACTCATAAAATCTTGATGCGTAACCGGTTGCGGTCGCTTCCACTGACCGGCTTGGTCGCGGTAGTCGCCAATACCGGAACCGGTGCTGATACCCGCGCCGGTGATGACCAGCAAATTGTCTCGAGCCAGAATAAACCGCTGCAGGCGCTCTAAATCTTCGTTAAGAGAGTCAATGTCTTGTTGGGTACGCATCAAATTCTTGATTGCCGCGAATGCGTTACAAGATAGCGTATTTCGCGACAGTGTTCGCTACACTCAACTTCACCGAAAAACAAAAAAGGGGGACACGATGATCAAACTATACGGACTTCGTATGAGCAACTACTACAGCCTTACCAAAGCAGTCTTAATCGAAAAAGGTTTGGATTTTGAGGAAGTCAAAGCGCCGCCCACCCAAAAAGAGGACAATCTAGCCAGAACCCCAATGGGCAAAATGCCTTCCATTGGCGTTGATGGACACTACTTGTCTGAGTCTTTTGCCATTGTGAACTACTTAGAGCGTATACAACCCGAGCCAGCATTGCTTCCAGAAGATCCATTCGAAGCGGCCAAAGCGCTAGAACTGGCTTATCACATAAAGCTAGACGTTGAACTGGTTGCCAGACGCTGTATTTCAGAACTTGTTTTTAACATTCCGGTGTCTGACGAGGTCAAAGCAGCCACAGAAAAAGACTTAGTTCGTGGCCTGCAGGCTGTTGGCCAACTGCTGGTATGCAGTCCCTACGCCGCTGGTGAAACATTTACCATTGCCGACATGTACGTCAATTATGGTTTTGGACTGACACAGGCCTTTGGTGCGCAGATCGCCAATAAAGATCTACTTGCGGACTATCCGCAGATAACAGAATTGCTTGCACGTATTGCTGACCGCCCAAGCATCAAGCGAGTAACTGAAGAGGCCGCTGCCTAGTAAGCCTTTTCATCGAGACCTAGTGATGAGCGCTGTGCACTTGCACAGGCAAATTCTTCTCGACGCGATTAGGGGCTGCCGACCAGCCGCGCGAGATCGACACGCTGTTCGCTAACTTTGGCGAGCAGCACGTAGACCAAGGTCGAGACTCCCAGCGCCGGGAATACTTCGTGAATACCCGCGTTGTAACCCAGGGCAAGCCACGCCAGCAGAGTCAATATACCGGCGGCCATTGATAACAGAACCGCTCCTGCACTGCCCCTGGACCAATAAAGCCCAAGCACCACAGCGGGCAAAAAACACACCGCATACAAACTCCCCGAGAATATGGTGAGCTGCAATATGTCACCCGGCGGATCCAGGGCGATGCCTGCGGCCAAGATCGCCAGCGCTACGACCATGCCTCGAGTGCAGCGCAGTTGGCCTGCGACCCCGGCCTCATCATTACGATAAAAAGGTTGCAGCAGATTCTTGTAGCCCGTCGACGCAGCAACCAGCAGCACGCTATCCATGGAAGACATCGCCGCCGCAACGATGGCGACAAACAAGAAATCCCCCGCCCACAGCGGGAATATCGAGGTATCACTGACCAACAGCGGCACGATCAAGTCCGTGTCCTGCACGTTCTCTAAAAGCAGGTGAGCATAGACACCGATGGGGTACAAACACAGCTGCACCAGCGCCAATCCGCCGATGGCCACTCACATACCTTTGCGTAGCGCGTCCTGATCCTTAAGAGCAAAAAAGCGCGATGTTTGTCGTGGATCAACGATCAGCTTCAGAGAACCCGATAGGCTGATGCCCAGCAAGACAACGAAGGGAATGCCGCCATTGAGCTCAAAAACAAAGGCCGTCTGAGGCGCCTGCGCCAAACTGCCCAGCGCTGCAACACCCCCTGCTGCACCGGTGACGAAATAAAAAATCATCATTGCGCCAATCATCATCAGCACACCCTGTAACGCATCCGTTCTAACCACTGAGACGAAACCGCCAATGGAGGTGTAGAGCATGACGACGATAAGCGCGAGGCCAATGGCCATGTCGTAGGGCACATTGAAGAACTGCTCAAATAAATGACCCGCGCCTTTAAACACGGCGACGAGATAGAGCAGACTGCACATCATTACCACCGCAGCCGCGGCGATACGCAGTGGGTGCCGCGCCTGATCGCCAACCGACAGAAACCGCGCTGCCAAAAAATCTGGCAAGGTTAGTGCATCGAAGTTGCGCGCGAGCACTCGGGTTCTTGGCCCGATCCACCGCCAAGAAAGAAAGGTGAAGAGAATGAGCATGACGGGCATGGTCATCCAAGCTAGGCCATATTCGTAGCCCTTGCCTGCGTGACCGATATAGCTGTTTGTTGAGGCGAAGGTGGCGAAGAAGGAAAGCCCGACGAGCGGACCAGACATGTTGCGATTACCGACGTAATAACCGCCGAGAGACTTGCTAGCGCGAAGTCCGGCATAGGCGTTGGCCATCAACGCCCCGGTATAGAGGCCTAACAGGAGAACTGCTAGCCAGTGTTCAGCCAGCCAAAGGGTCATGGGTTAGATGGGGCGACGCATTCGCGCCGCCGCGCTAAGCCCAAGTGCGATCAGGCGTAAACCTCTGCGTGGTTACGCAACTGCTCCACCGCGCGATAAAACGCCTCTTTGCGTTTGGCTACCGCCTGCTGTGCCAGTTCCAGCTCGCGCAAAATTTCTTGGCGACCTGCTTCTGCGCGCTGTAGCAGCTTAGACTGCTTTTTCAGCTTCTCAACATGGGCGAGGGCTTCTACCCACTCTTGCTTCAGCACCACTGCAGTTTTTTCTAGCTGTTCGCGAAGCGCGGCTGCCTCACGGGTGATGGGTTGAAACATGCCTAACTCTTGGAGTTTACGCTGGGCAATGATCTCCGCTTCTTCGTGCTTGGACGCTCGGTTCAAACCGCGAACCAAACCCAATGCGCGCAAGGTCAAGATCGCGTAGCGAGTAGGGTCGAGCAACCATCCGCTAATGCCAAAACCGTTTCTGTAATCCCGAGGGTAATCGTGATGATCGCCATGGTGGTTGCCTTCACCCAACGGCCCGAGCCAAACGTAGTTGTTGGATGCAGAGCTTTTGATACCCGGCGTCACACCCCAAATATGTGTGACGCTGTTTACCGTCCAAGTATTATGCTGCACGGCAACCGTACCCAGCATTGAGCCTCCTGCGAGGGCGAATAAGCCGGTAAAACCGCCGAGGGCAAAGCCGAGGCCCATGGGGAAAAAGAATATCCAGAAGGTCGTCAGCAACCCATACCACTTGTCCTGCCACATAATCACAGGATGCCGCTTGGCATTGTGGGAGCGCTTATACTCTTCNGTTTCTGGGTGGTTATAAAGATGCGTGAGGGTATGCGACCACAAAAAATTGCGCAGGCTGTCAGGGAACCAGGTTGCGCTGTATGGGTCTAATTCTTTTTTNCCGTGACGATCGACCCCATGGTGCAGCGAGTGATTTGCCGCCCAACGTCGGACGCTGCCCTGCACGCTGAAGATTTGACCGAACAAATTAAAAAACAGGTGCACTGGCAGACTGACGTGCTTAGCCGCGTTGTGGGTGATCAGCCTGTGGCTGTANAGCGTGGTCGACAAGGAACCNAGCAAAAAGTGTGCNATNAGCCATGCTGTACCTGCCCACATCCAGNCCGCCGGCGCAGCGGCGAATAGCCATNCCCCTAACACTAATGCAGCGGTGTGAACGCCNGCGATAAATACGCANATCCCTGGAGANAGACTGAAGCCGTCGGNCTTTAGCTCGGTAAAACTATTGTAGATCGGAGCGTCTCGCTCTTGCGCTGTCGTTGCATCCAACTTCATTGTCGCTTTGCCTCCATGGCTTTGCTGTGTTGCTGCTCATACCTCCTCCGCGCCCTTCTGTGGCGGGCGGTTGCACGTGCAGNCGGCGAATTGTGCGTCAACTTCCANACAGATGCGAGAGCTNTGAACAGGGCAAATCGCTGGACTTTTTGACCAATTCACGACCAAGATCGATCCGTCATTTCACCAAAGAGTGGACCACCTGCCGTGTTAAAGCTGTTAATTTCTACTGCACTCGTGATGCTTGTGATCGCTATCACAACCTTGCTCTTTAATTGGCCCTTACAGGCACCCCCCGCTGCTACCCGCCGGGTATTGCTGACGCTGTGTATAGGTTGTGTCGCTGCAGGACTACTTGCCATGGTGTTGTTTTGGTCCTAGCTTCGGTTTTTCTTCGCCCTAATTACCTATGTCANATCTTTGTATCTCNGCCCATGTAAACGATTTCGCAGCCTGTATTACCGGCATTGACTTAACGCAACCGATGTCCGCAGAGCAATCTGACGAATTGCGCGCGCAGTGGCTTAACTATCAGGTCCTGTATTTTCCAAATCAGCCTATGACCCATACCCAGCTTGAACGCTTCACTGAATCATTAGGGCCGTTTGGCCACAACCCCTACATCACTCCGGTGTCAGGACACCCCAATNTATTGGAGGTNCGCCATGAACCTGATGAGCCTGCAGTACCGTTTGGCAGCAGTTGGCATTCCGACTGGTCCTTTCAAGCAGCACCGCCGAACGCTACCTTATTGCATGCCAAGGTGGTGCCTCCGATTGGTGGCGGGACGCACTTTGCCGATGGAGTCAGGGCTCTCGACACCCTGCCAGAGGCACTANGCAGGGTGATAGAGGGCAAGCGAGCCATTCACAGTGCAAGGCGGCCATACAGCCATGAGGGCTATCGAGCCGGTGGCAAACGCACCAGCATGAAGATCACGCCAAATGAGGACGCTTGGCAGACCCAAGNGCACCCGATCATCCGCACGCACCCTGAATCTGGGCGGCAATCCCTNTTTCTCAACCCCGTATATACCTTGGGCATTAAGGACATGGATGCAGATCCGAGCAGTCAACTGCTACGGCAGCTCTTTGCACACATGCTGCGTCCCGACTTTATTTACCAACATCGCTGGGCAGAGAACATGCTCACACTCTGGGACAACCGCACGGTCATGCACAGCGCGCAGGGTGGCTATTCGGGTTACCGTCGCGTCATGCACCGCACCACGNTTGCCGGTTCNGTGCCNGTCTAAGCAAGGAAACTCATGGATTCATTCGCACTTCACCCACAGTTGGCCAAGGACACGGCGTTGATTGGCCGCATCGCGGGCTGCCAACTGCTGCTCATGAACGATGCCCGGTATCCTTGGCTGATCTTGGTACCAGAGCATGATGATATGCAGGAATTGCACGAGCTGGCTGAGGCATCCTACGTCGAAGTGACCCAAGGGATTAGGCAGATCAGCGAAAAACTGCAGGCTTTGATGAACGCTCCGAAAATGAATATCGCCGCCCTTGGCAATCAGGTGCCCCAGCTGCACATCCATATTATTGCTCGTCGGCATGACGATCACGCTTGGCCAGGACCTGTGTGGGGCGTTGGCGACGCGGTGCCATATGACAAGGAAGAACAGCGGCTACTGATGGCAANNCTGCANAAGCAATTGCTCTCCTGACGAAAGACGGACGCTTCGTTGGATCAGGNCCGAGGAATATCGTTAACGTACATAGGTTTATCGTAGCCTCGCGCCACAGCGTCACGCGCGGCAATGGCCTCGTACCATCGACGGGCATTGGCAAATTCCCCAAGGTCGATGCCCTGCCATTCGAATCGAGATACCCAGGGCCAGACCGCCATGTCGGCAATAGAATAGCTGCCAGACAGGTATTCGCGCGCAGCGAGTCGTTGATCCAGAACACCGTAAAGGCGCGTCGCTTCGCTAAAGAAACGCTCTTCGGCATAGACCGACTTACCAGCGTTGTACTTTTTGAAATAATGCACCTGCCCGAGCATCGGGCCCAATCCACCCATCTGCCACATCAGCCACTGCAAGGTGGTATAACGTTCATCACCCCAAAACTCGCCGCATTTATCNGCTAAGTAGATGAGTATGGCACCAGACTCCATCAATGACTGGCCGGTGTTGTGATCGACTAGGGCGGGGATTTTATTGTTAGGCGAAATCGCCAGAAACTCGGGCTTGAACTGCGCTTGTTCCTGCAAATTCACCGCATGACATTGATATTCAAGGCCCATCTCTTCTAGCGCGATGGAAACCTTGCGGCCATTTGGCGTGGGCCATGTATACAAATCGATCATCGGGCATCCTTCTCTGCGTCAGTACCTAGGCGACGGAAATAGGAAATTAACGCACACTAGTGCTTTGCAACAGCCGCNTGAGTCGTCATGACAAAAATCACCAGCATCACCGGCCCTGCGGGCAATATTGAAGCGATGATCAGCGAGCCCAGCGGCGAGACGAAAAACGTCGCCGTGCTGTGCCATCCGCACCCACTCTATGGCGGCAGCATGCACGACGGCGTACTGCAGATCGCTGCATCAGCCTTGCTTGAACACGATATCACTGTGGTGCGTTTCAACTTTCGCGGGGTCGGTAGCAGCCAAGGCATCAGCGGACGNGGGACAGCGGATGAAAAATCTCAGCAGGCCTATGCGCCACCAGAGGTGGGCGATCTCGTCGCGGTAGAACACTGGGCCCGGGCACAGTNCGCAGNACCCACGCCGCTTTGTGTCGGCTACTCTTTCGGCTCCAATGTACTTTGGCATGCCCTGTCGCTGCTTAGCTGCCCTAAAGCCCTGCTCATCGCTCCACCCACCGCTGCGATGGATTTTTCGGCACGAGAGAACGCCCGAGACACNGCAATTCATGCGGTATGGTGCCGGGGCGACGACTTCGTGAATCCGGCGCGCTTTACCGAGGATGCTCGTGTGACCACCACTGAATTGACAGGTGGCAACCATTTTTTTTCCGGCCAAACCGAGGCTTTGGCCCGAGCCGTCACCTCGACTCTGGTTTAGCGGCGTCTAACCTGTCACAAAGCCCGACATAGCATCGAGCACCTGGTTTGGTTGCTCACCCATCATTAGGTGGCCGCAGCCTTGCAGGTGCGTGAGCTGACTGTTCTTAAGCACATCTGCAACCGCCGCGCCGGCTCTCGGCGGCGTCATCTTGTCTTGATCGCCGGTAATTATCAGCGTCGGCAGATGAATGGCATCGTAGTGTTCGGAGCTAAAGCCATTGCAGGCCGAGAAGTCCTTGAAGTAGACGTCATCACCCATGCGTTCCAATAGCCGCTCGCCCATATGCAAATTCGATGTGCCAGGGTTATCGCTCGCACCAAGCAAACTACGCTGGCCATGGCTCCAGGTGTTAGCCATGTCGATGGCGGCGTGGTCGTTATCCTGCGCCGCGTTTAGCAGCACATCGGCTACGGGCATGGGCGCAGAGGTGCCAAGTAGTACCAATTTATCCGCGAGATCTGGGTAGCGCGCCGCAAGGCTNAAGCAAATCAACGTGCCCATACTGTGGCCGACCAAGGTCACACTGGGAGCATCGCATCGAGTAGCCTCGATAATTCCGCTTAACCAGTCCGCCATAGCATCCACGTTATCCAATGCCGGCCCATCAGACTTGCCATGACCGGGCAANTCCAGCGCCATCACGCGATAACCATGGCGGGCAAAGTAGCGGGCTTGCATGACCCAAACCGTATGGTCCATGCCGGCGCCGTGGAGAAAGTAAATGGCCGGCGCATTCATTTCTGGGTGCCCACTGCCGCTGCTATAGGCGACACTTTTACCGTCTATTTCAATCTTCAAGAGACTGCCTCCAGCGTTTTAGCCGCTTGGCTTGCGCGTTGCTTGTTAAGTTTTTCCACCGCTCTTAGCCCGCCTTTCAAATCGTTGATAAGGTCCTTAGCGTCTTCAAGACCAACGCTCAAACGCACCAGACCCGGACCGATACCCGACGCTTTTAGGCTGGCCTCATCCACGCGATGGTGGGTCGTGCTCGCGGGGTGAATTACCAATGACTTTGCATCCCCTACATTCGCCAGATGNGAAAAGACGNTCAGACTTTCGATAAAGACGCGGCCTGCTTCGCGGCCGTCTTGCAACTCGAAGCTGAAAACCGCACCACAGCCCTTAGGCAACATGGTCTGAGCAAGTTCGTAATCCGGGTGGCTCGGCAGGCCTGGGTAAGANACCGAGGCGACCAACTCGTGCTGCTCCAAATATTTGGCAACTTCCATGGCATTGGCCACATGCTTTTGCATACGCAGGGGTAGAGTCTCCAGACCCTGCAAAATTTGAAAGGCCGTCATGGGCGCCATGCAGGCACCAAAATCACGAATGCCTTCCTTGCGCGCGCGAGTGATAAAGGCAGCAGGACCGAACTCATCGGCAAAGACCAAATCGTGGAATCCAACATAGGGCTCGCTGAGCGTTGGGAACTTATCGCTGCTCTGCCAATCAAAGGTGCCGCCATCGACCACGACGCCTCCGACGACGACCCCGTGGCCGCTGAGAAATTTGGTCGCCGAGTGCACGACTAAATCCGCCCCAAGCTCAATGGGTTGGCATAGGTAAGGTGTGACAAAGGTCGCATCGATCAGCAACGGCAAATGATGCGCATGAGCCAGTTCTGACAGCGTCGGAATATCCAGCACTTCCAGCCCGGGGTTACCCAACACCTCACCGAAGATCAGCTTGGTATTTGGCTGAATCGCATCGGCGAAGGCCCGCATGTCGCGAGGATCAACAAAGGTGGTTGAGATCCCAAAACGCGACAAGGTGTACTCGAGCAAGTTGTGTGTGCCGCCATAGACCGATCGCGACGACACGATGTGATCACCGGCACTGAGAATGGTGGTGATGGCCAGATGCAAGGCTGCCTGACCACTCGCAGTCACCACGGAACCCACGCCATGATCCAGCGCCGCCATGCGCTCCTCGAGCACAGCATTGGTGGGGTTAGAAAGACGCGAGTAAACGTGTCCTGCCCGCTCGATATTGAACAGGCCTGCCGCCGCGTCGGAATCGGGAAAGACGAAGGCCGCGCTTTGGTATATGGGTGTAGCCCGAGCACCAGTGGTGGGATCTGGAACTTGGCCGGCGTGCAGCGACAGCGTGTCGAACCCCATACCTTGTGGGCTGCGGTGTTTGGAATCAGTCATGTGGTTTCCTTGTTACGGGCATTTTACTCGGAGCGTTTTTTGATTTTGAGCGGCTTGATGAGATACCGATCACTTCCCCATCAGGTAGTAATTATTCATCGGATTTTCAATGTCGAGCAATTGGAATTCGCGAAACCCCGCTTGCTGCGTCATCGCCTCGGCCACTTGATGGGTAAAACCCAGCGTACCCAGCCCTGCACCATCCGCCGTCGATAGACCGCTGTTCATACAGACCGTTACCGAAAAGCCATACAGTAAGGCAGCCGCCGGATGTTGCTCGAGATTTTCCTCAAAGGACTCGAAGCCCTTTATGTCTTCACAAAGCCACTGGCCATCTGCCTTAAGCGCGGCATAAATCTGCACAATCAAATCTTGGGGATAGGGCGTATCGTGAATCACGTCAAAGGTGGTGATCAGGTCGAAGGTCGGTTCCTTCGGCAATGGTTCTGCAAACGGGTTACAAAACCGAACGTTTGCTACTCCTGCTTCCGCCAGATTTGCCTTGGCACGCTGCAGCGCCATATCAGAGGTGTCATAACCGACAAAGGTAGTTGCCGGATAGGCTTGGGCCAGAGCAATGGTCGCTAGACCACCACCACAGCCTACATCGGCGACCATGGCGCCTGCGACCAACCGGTCATGCATGCCAGGCAACTGCGGGATCATCTCTCCTACCAGCCGATGCTTCTTCGTGAAAGCGCCCATACGTTCGATACCGCATGCGCAATTGGGCCCGTGATCGTCATAGCTCATACCGATACCGGTACGAAACGATTCTTCCAGCTTGCTTACCGCGGGAAAAACCGCGAGCGCGGAATCGAATCCGCCCATGAGATAGGCCGGATGATCCTCATCGGCCAGCACCGCATAGGCCTCCGGCGAGATCGCAAACCTCGCTCCATCGGCGAGATATTCAAGCTGGCCGATGCAGGTTTGTTGGTGCAGCCACTCTCGCACCCAACGCTCATGAAGCTTTAGATGTAATGCGAGTTCGCTACTGGTACTCGGCCCGAGCTCACCCAAGGCTTGATACAGACCCAGACGATCTCCCAACACCGTAATGGCACAGTTGAAGCTCGCCGCCACCATGCCGCCGGTTTGTTTCAACAGCAGGCCTAACTTGTCGTCATCGATTTCTCGCACAGTCTTCTCCCCTAATTCTGCAAACTGGGCCGCTAGTGTGTTGCCCTACGCAACACGCTAATCTATCCCAATTCTGCGCTAGATAGGCCAACCTGTGATGGATTTCCCCCAGCCCGAAATGATCGCCGTAAACGGCGTTGAACTTGAAGTGTTTTCCGCNGGAGCGGGCAAACCCATGGTGCTATGCCATGGCTGGCCTGAGCATGCCTATTCTTGGCGCCATCAGATTGAGCCCTTGGTCAACGCCGGCTATCACGTCATCGCGCCCAACCAGCGCGGCTACGGTCACTCANCCAAACCAGAAGCGCTCACCGATTACGACATCGAACACTTGGCTGGCGACCTTGTGGGCTTANTCGATCACTTTGGCTACGAAGATGCCTGTTTTGTTGGTCATGACTGGGGCGCAATCATCGTTTGGAATCTGGCGATGATGTATCGCCAGCGCGTTTCCCACGTGATCAACCTCAGCGTGCCCTTTATGGAACGCGGCACCAGTGAATGGGTCGGCTTCTGGGAAAAAATGCTCGGCCCAGACTTCTACATTGTGCATTTCAATCGTCAGCCTGGTGTGGCCGATGCGGTATTCGAAAATCACACCGAGCAATTTCTCAACAACATGTACCGCACCAATCAATGGCTGCACCCCNAACCCGAGCTGGGCCCCGGGATGAANATGATTAACATGGCGCAAGACCCAGCNCTGGCCGCTGGCGTACCCGGCGACCCCATCATGAGTAAACAGGAAATGCAGGTATTTTTGGATGCCTTTGCGACCTCGGGCTTTACTGGCGGCATAAACTGGTACCGCAACTTTTCCCGCAACTGGGAAATTATGGGGGGCTATAAGCAGCACATTCACCAGCCCACACTGGCCATATTTGGCGACTACGACATGGTGCCGAAGTCCCCCTCGTTGGCTGACCACGTCAGTGACTTAGAGATTGTCGACTTTCCCTGCGGGCACTGGATTCAGCAGGANAAGCCCGCTGAAACCAATGCTGCGATGCTCGATTGGCTGAACAGGCGATATCCTGCCTAGCCGAAGGCGGAAACACCCGCCATGTAGAGGGTCGACAAAATCATCAGCACGTTGGCGATCATGCCCATGCCAAATCCAAAGCTGCGACTTTTTGCAGGGTCTGTGTAACCACGAAAGTACAACCAGCGGCCGACCAAAAAGAACAATCCCATTACTGCCGCGAAGATCGCGTTGACGTAATAACCGCAGGCAAATATCGCTGGCAGAAAAATCACCAATTGTTCTGTGGTGTTTTGATGGGCTCGAAAGTAGCGCTCGAATCCATCGCTGCCCGATGTCGCCGGCACTTGAACCTCAAAGCGACCCCGCGCACGACCTACTTCAATACTGAACCACGCGTACTGAATCAGTATCAGCATCACAACAATCGTTACGTACTCCATATTCCCCTCCTCTTTCTCGTTTCTTTCTTGTTGATATGCGGATTAAGCCCNACTAGACGGCGATCATAAAGGCGCCGGAAGCTTGAGCCACGACAAAATCATCCGCTTTGCGAATCAGCAGGCCTTCCATCTGTGCCAATCGGCCTTTGCGCTTAATACAGCGACCCTCGAGACGAATGGGGGTACCCACTGGCAGCTCTGCGCGGTATCGGATTTCGGCTCTCGCGGTAAAGCAACGTTCGCCCCTGAGCCAGACCCAGTTCGCCATCACATCGTCGAGCAAACTGAAGACGATGCCGCCATGGGTAACTTGGTCGTAACCCATATGCTCGGGCCGCGGGGTAAACTCGCCGCGGCAGACATTGCCATCCAGCGCGAACGTGACGCCGAGCCCGATCGGATTAGCAGGCCCACAAACGAAACACTGATTGCTGCCGCTGGCCAATTGTCCTGCGCGTTCGTCCGCTAGGCCGGCAGTTAATGGTTCATCCGAGCGTATCTTGTCAGTCATAGGATTCCCGTGGGTTCGTCGTTTTGTCCAGCGTTCTATATCAACCCCACCAAGCCAGCTTAGTTCGATATGATGGTGTTCTTTGCAAGGCCAAGTATCCGGTGTCCGATTTGATCTCTCAATTATTATCCGCTCGCTGACATTAGTGCATGTTCAACACCTCGACGGTTCGCGCCGCCATGAAAGCGCATACTCCTACCCTCGTTAATCCGGGTGAAAAGACTCGTCAGGCCGCTGTGGCGATCATTTTGCGCGAGCCCCGCACCGCGGATGTGGAGCAGACTGAGATGCTGTTTATACAACGCGCTGATCGTCCTGGTGACCCATGGTCAGGTCAGATGGCATTCCCTGGCGGCCATCGAGAGGAAATCGACACTAGTTTGCAAGCCGCAGCCATGCGCGAAACCTATGAAGAGATTGGCCTGAGTTTGGCCAACGCCGACTATCTAGGCGCACTGAATCACCAGC
Source organism: Gammaproteobacteria bacterium (assembly GCA_002726925.1). Classification (GTDB taxonomy): domain Bacteria; phylum Pseudomonadota; class Gammaproteobacteria; order Pseudomonadales; family Azotimanducaceae; genus UBA4421. Next base: position 12,577 of record PBTJ01000033.1, read on the forward strand.
AGGCCCAGCCACGAGGGCGCGTGCTCAATATGCTGATCGCCCCCCATGTGTTCGTCACTCAAGACACGCCTAACTTCACTCCCAATCGTGAGGTCGCTGAAGTTGTCTGGGCGCCGCTACCGACCCTTGCGAGCAACACGCTGCACGACACCGAGACGCTAAAAATGGCTGGCAAACCCACCATTTTCAACGGCTATCGACTCAGCGGCGGGCATTTCGTTTGGGGTCTCACTTATCGCATCTTGAAGTCATTCTTCACCGCCGTGGACAGCAAATGGCAGCCACCTATAGAAATTGACTAGGGCTGTTTGAACCGCAAGCCACGATAGTTAGCAATGGCCAAGCCAGCGGCGACACTGGTAAAGGGATCATGTTCGACGACCCGACCAGCAAAGCGCTCTTCCAGCAGGCCCTTCACAGCGGGTATCAGACTCGAGCCGCCGGTGCCCAAGACAATATCGATATCGTCGTGACGCAACCCGGCTTTGCGCACGGTCTCGTCCAAGGCCTCGGCCACTCGCTGCAGTGGTTGCGCGATCATCTGCTCGAAGCCATGCCGCGTTAGATCGATCTGCAAGTCGATCTCTGGCACGTCGAGCGTGGCCGTCGACTGGGTTGATAGAGCTGCCTTCAGGGTTTTGATTCGCGCAAAGATCAGGTAACTGAGGTTATGCTGGATCACATCGCGCAAACGTTCGAATTTTTGCGTTCCCGGACCGCCTGTTGCGATACGCTCCAGCACCGGCGTGGTGTAGCGATTCTGATTCAGCGTGTAGGTGACTGCCCAATTCACCAGCAAGTCTTCAAATTCTTCGAAAGGAAAACGAGTTTCGATCTCGCGATCAAAGCCCCGCCGTCGCCAAACCTCTCCCTTGCCAAGTTCTGGGAACAACAGTTCGCGAAACAGAATCTGATCGAGATGATCGCCACCTAGCCCAATGCCATGTGTGGCGACCACGGAGAAACTTTGGCCTTGCCGACGCAGCACGCAAAAA
>PBTJ01000034.1 GCA_002726925.1 Gammaproteobacteria bacterium
GCTACCGATACGAGCTTGATAACGCGCTGCGACGCGGCGACCTACTACCCGCCTACCACATGTTTAATCGCCTGCAAAAGAGACTGCTTGAGCGCACTAAGTACATGCAGCGGGCCATCGATTCGGGCCTAGAGCGCCTTGACTTCACCACCGACGAGGTCATACGGATCAAACGTGAAAAAGTCGCTTGGTCGATAGACCAGGCAACTCAAGACGATTTATGGAACCGCCGCCTCAAATCTCAAGTGCTGAGCATGAAACTCAACGATAAGGCGTTGGATGAGATTGCTGAGACCTTGACCAAACGTTATCGAAATCAACAAAAGGTAGCGCTGCGCAATCGCAGCGAAGACGCATTCCAAACCTTTATCAACGCCTTCGCAGCGACCTTTGACCCGCATACCCAGTATTTTTCGCCGCGCACGTCGACCAACTTCAACATCAACATGTCGCTGTCACTGGAAGGAATCGGTGCGGTGCTACAAAGCGATGAAGACGCCACCAAGATCGTGCGGTTGGTGCCTGCAGGTCCGGCAGATAAGTCTGGCGCGCTCAAGCCCTCGGACATCATTTCTGCCGTGGGCCAGGGCGATGCGGGGCCGATGATAGAGGTCGTCGGCTGGCGTCTTGACGATGTTGTCGAACTGATCCGAGGCCCGAAAGAGTCAACCGTACGCTTGGCGGTGCAGGATGCTGATGCTGAGAACAGTGAAACGAAACTCGTCACCATCGTGCGCAACACCATCAAGCTTGAGGAGCAAGCCGCACAAGCCAGCGTGATAACCGTAGAAGAAGGTGAGAGTGCTCGGCGGATTGGCGTGATCGAGATACCCACATTTTACCTAGATTTCAAAGGCCAGCAGGAGCGTGAGCCGAATTATCGCAGCACCACCAAGGATGTGCGCAAGCTGGTGAATCGCCTCGCCGAGGAGGGTATCGATGGCTTAGTGATTGATCTGCGGAACAACGGCGGCGGCTCGCTGCAGGAAGCCGACACCCTTACCTCACTCTTCATTCCCTCTGGACCGACGGTTCAAGTGAAAACCAGCCGCAGCACGCCAACCATTTATCGCAATGACGACAACAACGTCATTTACAGCGGCCCCATGGCTGTATTGGTCAATAGACTGTCTGCCTCTGCCTCGGAGATTTTTGCCGGTGCCATGCAAGATTACGGCAGAGCCTTAGTGGTGGGCAGCCAAACCTTCGGTAAGGGCACTGTGCAAACTATGATTCCCCTCAACCGAGGGCAACTCAAACTGACGGCAGCAAAGTTCTACCGAGTCTCAGGTCAAAGCACCCAGCATCAGGGCGTCATTCCCGATATCGACTTTCCATCGCTTTTCGATAAGGAAAATATCGGCGAGAGCACGCTGGATGGCGCGATGCCTTGGGATGTCATTGACGCAGCTCGTTATGCGCCTTACAGCGAGCTTAGCGCTCACGTCAGAGACCTGCAGGCCCATCATTTAGCTCGCACCGGTGACGATCCGCATTTCAATTATTATCGGGCGCTGATGGCTAAGGCGGAAGAAAAGTCTGGCCGCACGTCTTTCTCACTCAACGAGGGCCAGCGGCGCCAAGAGAAACAGCAGGACGACGCTTGGCGTCTTGAACTCGAAAACACCTTGCGTGCTGCCACCGGTAAGCCCGTCGCAAAAACGCTAGACGAACTTGAAGAACTCCAAGAAGCCGAAGAAGATGCTTTAGACGCTGACGCCACCGTCGCCGTCGAAGACGCCACGAGCGAGCAAAACACGGGAACAACCGACCGCATTACGGCGCCATTGGAAGGAACCGCGGCAACAAAAGCCATTGAAGAAATTGGCGAAGATCCCATGCTTCGAGAGACAGGGCGCATCGTCAAAGATTTGATCGACCTGNTAGATGGGAATGGCCCNCTGCTCAGGCCAACGCAGCCCNTGACGGCAAAGGCCGAACCGAAAAGGGAAATTCCTGCCGGATAGCCCTGGCTACGCTCTTACATCCCCCATCGCCACTTCTGGAAGTCGATTCTTGATTGCTGAGAGTAAAGCGGTCTCGAAGATTTGAACACTCATCGTGTCCTGGTCGTGGCGCCCATAACGACGCAGCGTAACCGTCCCGTCAGCCGTTTCGCGNTCGCCAATAATCAACAAGTTCGGAATCTTACGCGTGGCGCCCTGGCGAATCTTTTTCGGTAGGGTGTCATTAGACGGGGCTAGCTCAGCCCGCACCATGTGACCCCGCAGTCTTTTAACGATGTCGTTCGCATAATCGTCGTACTGCTCTGATACCGTCAGTATTTGTACTTGCACCGGCGCCAGCCAAGTTGGAAAAGCGCCGCCGTAGTGCTCGATCAGAAAAGCGACCATGCGCTCATGGGTGCTGAATGGGGCACGGTGGATGCAGTACGGCGTGTGCTCTTCACCGTCTGATCCGGTGTAGGTCAGGTTCATGCGGCCAGGCACCGCAAAGTCTAGCTGAACTGTCGATACTGACTCCTCGCGGCCTGTCACGGTATTGAATTGAATGTCGATTTTAGGACCGTAAAACGCCCCCTCGCCAACGCCGACTTTGAAATCAATGCCCAGTTCCACGAGTACCTCTTCCAAAATCTGCTCAGATTTTTTCCATGCCTCGGGGTTGTCGACGTACTTTTCTCTGCCCTTAGGATCTTCCGGATCCCATTTCGATAGCCGCACGTGAAATGTATCCAGACCAAGGATGTCATAGGCCTCTTGATACATGCCCATGATCGCTTTGAACTCGTCTTTAATCTGCTCTGCCGTACAGTAGATGTGCGCATCGTTCATGCACATACCGCGCACTCTGACAAGGCCGCTCAGCGCCCCCGAATCTTCGAAGCGATAAACCTGGCCATATTCCGCGAGCCGGAGCGGTAGATCACGATAGCTGCGAGGTTCCGCATCAAAAACTTTGTGATGATGCGGGCAGTTCATAGGCCGCAAGCGGTAGGCCTCCTTAACCCGCTGCTCGTTAGGGGACTCATCAGACCCTTTTACCGTCTCGATCAGCTCCATCGCAGGATACATATCTTCGGCGTAATACGGCAGGTGCCCAGTGGAGTGATACAGGGATTCCTTCGCTAAATGCGGTGTGGCCACGCGCACATAGCCCGCCTTGAACTCCAGCTCCTTTGCTAAATTTTCAAGTTCGTCGCGAATTATCGTGCCGTTCGGCAACCAGAGCGGCAGTCCCTTGCCAATATCGTTATCCATCGCGAAGATTCCGAGTTCACGACCTAGCTTCTTATGATCTCGGGCCTGCGCCAGCTCGTAGGCCTCTACATGAGCATCCAAGCTTTCCTCATCTGGAAATGCCCATGCGTATATTCTCGTCATCATTACGTTGTCGGAATTACCACGCCAATATGCACCAGCGACGCTCCGGATCTTGAACGCATCGCGGGGGATATCCTTGGTGGTGTCTACATGGGGTCCCTTGCACATATCTAGAAAAGGGCCGTTACGAAANAACGTAAGCCCATCCAGCTGATTTTTGTCAATCAGCTCCCGAGCGTATTCCTGCTTATANGGCTCGCCCATGTCAGCAAGGCGGGCCAGAGCTTCGTCTACGTTCAAGTCTTCGCGGTAAAAGCGCTGGCCTTGCTTGATGATCTTCCTCATACGNCGAGTCAAATCAGGGAAGTCCTCTTCTGTAAGCGGCTCAGACAGAATGAAGTCGTAGTAAAAACCATCGCTAATCGGTGGTCCGAACCCTAGGGTACTGCCCGGTCGCATTTCCAATACCGCTTGTGCTAAAACATGGGCCAGGCTGTGGCGCACCTTGTAGAGCTCGTCCTTCTCCAACGCTTCATCTTCGCCTTCGAGAACCTGATGTTCAGAGCTTTTTTCCCTAGCGGACATGCTACTCCCTTAATGAGTTAAAAATCAGCGTGCGCCAGCCGCTGAGNGCCTCCAATCATAATATGTTGACTCGTGGTAGCGAACTAATTTTCTGCGCAANTTTGGGTTCACATGAGAAACCACTTGAGCNCTGGCCGACGCGGATTAGACTGANCANATGGCAACTAGCAAATCAGGTGGCGGTAANTCGCGCAAGCCGTCCAAGAACCATCCATGGAAACTAGGCCTGTCTGGACCCGTTTCTTATGGTGGGAAAAACCGCGGCAGTTGGGGAGGCTTCTACCGTCCGCCAGAAAATGCCAGTCCCGTGAAAACGCTGAGTCCCGCAGAAATTAAGGCTCTGGGTTTGGACTTGGTGCTGCCCATCGAGGAAATTATCGAAGCGCGGCGCATGTGCCAGCAGTTGCATCCAGACCGCGGCGGCGATCCTGAAGAGTTTCAGTATTGGAAGGAGCGCCTTGATCGATTGCGCAGGCGAGTGCGCAAATAAACACAACAAAATTATGGGTGTTGTGATGATTCAACGAATAGTGCGATGGACCGCTGCAGCCGCTTGCCTATTCGCCCTGTCGGGCCTTGCCACTGCTGCGCCTGCCAGCCATGCCCTGTTGAGCGAGGTCAGCCACCACCACGCGAATAATGACGGCGTTGACATTCACTACGTCAAAACCGGCCAAGGTCCTTTGGTGGTGATGATTCATGGCTTTCCTGACTACGAGTACAGCTGGCGCGCACCGACTGCGCCGCCGCCGGCACTGACCATGCCTGCCCTGATTTTCCATGGTTTAGAAGATACCGCCCTGCATTCTGACGCTTTGAATAACACTTGGGATTGGTCCCTGAAAGATGTCACTATCGTAACCGTTCCGGGGGCGGGACATTTCGTACAACAAGATGCTCCTGCGCTGGTCAGCCAGACCATGCGCTGGTGGCTATCAAGCCGCTATGAGCGGTAGCATTTTTTAGTCGGTAGAAACCGTTTGGGAGAGGGGAGCGTTTTGTCAGAGCAAATAGCAGACCAAAAGCGGTTTAGCCCGGCCTACCGGAACTATGCGTTGGGCATTTTATTCGTTGGTTACATTGTCAACTTTGTCGATCGCTCAATCCTCTCGCTCCTGCTCGAGCCGATCAAACTTGAATTAGCGCTCAGCGATAGCCAGCTGGGCTTGCTCGGTGGCCTCGCCTTCGCACTGTTTTATACCTTCCTTGGCATACCCATAGCGGCATTGGCAGATCGCCGCAGCCGGGTGAAAATTCTAGCGGTCTCCATGGTGATCTGGAGCGCTATGACTGCCATCTGCGGCTTAGCGAGCAACTTCTGGATGCTGCTCTTGGCGCGCATTGGTGTTGGAGTCGGCGAGGCTGGCGCCAGTCCACCGAGTCATTCGCTGATCTCCGACTACTTCCCCATCGAGAAGCGCGCCACCGCCCTGTCGATCTACGCGCTGGGTATACCCTTCGGCACCATGATCGGTAGCTATGTTGGGGGCTGGGGAGCCGACACCATTGGTTGGCGCAACACCTTCTTCTTAGTCGGCTTGCCGGGTATTTTGGTTGCGCTGATTATCTTTTTCACGCTCAGAGAACCACCTAGGGGGATGTCTGATATCAAGGCGGGTCAAGGCCCAGCGCCAAAAACCGAGGCGCCGCAAATTAGCGAAGTGCTCAAACTGCTCTGGGCAAAAATTTCATTTCGCCATTTAGCCTTTGCCGCTGGTCTGCACGCCTTCGTCAGCTACGGGGCCAGCACCTGGAATGCGCCGTTTTTCATTCGTATTCACAATATGTCCTCGACAGATTTGGGAGCCGCGTTGGCCTTAGTGGCAGGCATTGGCGCCATAGGCACCTTTTTTGGTGGCTACCTGTCTGACAAGCTATCTGACCGCACCGGTGACAAGCGCTGGTATTTTTGGGTTCCCGGTATCGCCACGATCATCATGGTGCCATTCCAGCTTGTTGCTTATCTGTATGACGGCGTCAGTGCAGCCATCGCAAGCCTGTGCGTGGTGGCAATCATGGGCAGCGTTTATCTGGGCCCATCCTTCGCCATGACTCAGGCTTTGGTATCGCTGCGTATGCGAGCGGTCGCGTCGGCCATTTTGCTGTTCGTTCTGAACCTTATCGGCATGGGCCTGGGCCCCTGGTTTGTGGGCATCTTGAGTGACATCTTGATGCCTACCATGGGAGCGGAATCCATTCGGTATGCACTGTGTGTGGCCGTGCTAGTGAACCTTTGGGCTGGCGTACACTATATGTTGGGGGCTAAGAGCGTTCGAGGCGACCTACTCGAGACCGAAGCCATGAATGCCAAATTAGCCCGGACGTAGCACTAGGCAGTTTGCTGATAACTCTGGGGAGAGCGTATGTATCCAGCACATTGGGCAAGCATAAAGCCAACAACGCCTGCAGTCATTGACGCCGCCAGCGGCGAACAGATCAACTGGCAAGAGCTGAACGACCGATCCAATCAAGTTGCTCAACTATTGCAGCAACTGGGCCTCACCGTAGGCGACCACGTCTCTATCTTCATGGAGAACAACCTCGATTATTTCAGCATCGGCTGGGGCGTGATGCGTTCCGGCATGTATGTGACGTGCATCAATCGCTACCTAACGCCAGAAGAAGCCGCCTACATTGTCGAGGACTCCACCAGCCAGGTGATATTCGCTTCTGCCGAGTTGGCCCAGACCAAGGATCTCGGCGCACTGATACCCAACTGCAAAAATCGCTTTGTCATTGGTCACGAGACGGCTGGCTATGAAGATTATGAGCAAGCCGTAAGCGTCCAACACAGAGGCCCCATCGCTGACGAGCGCGCCGGTGACACCATGCTGTACAGCTCCGGCACCACTGGCAGACCCAAGGGCATAAAACGCCCTCTGTCCGGGGCTCACATCAGTGAGGGCTTGCCTGGCGTTGAGGTCAACAACCCCTACGCTATGAATGCAGATACTGTCTACTTATCGCCAGCGCCTCTTTACCACGCCGCGCCGTTTGGTTTCTGCACCCGTGCCCTCGCACTCGGCGGCACTGTGGTGATGATGCAAAGTTTCGACCCTGAGCTTTCTTTGCGCTACATCGAGCAATATTCGATTACCCACTCACAGTGGGTGCCCACCATGTTCATTCGCATGCTCAAACTCGATGACGATGTGATAGACAAATATGACCTAGGCAGTCATCAGTGTGCGATTCATGCGGCGGCCCCCTGTCCGAAGGAAATCAAACAGCAAATGATGCGCTGGTGGGGACCCATACTGTGGGAGTACTACGCTGGCACAGAGCGCAATGGCACCTGTGTGATAGGTCCGCAAGATTGGCTCGCACATCCTGGCTCTGTTGGCCGCGCTTATAACAGTGTGCTGCGCATCTGTGATGAGAGCGGCGAAGAACTCCCCGCGGGCGAAGAAGGCATGGTCTATTTCGAGCAGAGCGTGCGCAGTTTTGAATACCACAACGCGCCGGATAAGACCCAATCAGCGACCCACCCGATCCATGACAATTGGACCTCGCTAGGCGACGTGGGCTACGTCGATAAAGAGGGGTTCTTGTACCTAACCGACCGCAAGGCCTACATGATCATCTCAGGTGGGGTGAACATTTATCCCCAAGAAATCGAAGATGCGCTGATCTTGCATGAGGCTGTGCAGGACGTCGCTGTCTTCGGCGTGCCCAACGATGACTTCGGCGAGGAAGTCAAAGCGGTTGTGGAGCTAGCCACGGGGCATCAGGCTGGCGATGAGATGGCAGAGGCTCTCATGGCGTTTGCCAAAGCCAATTTGGCCGGTTACAAGGTGCCCCGCTCGGTGGATTTCACCGACGCCCTGCCCCGGCTCCCCACTGGCAAACTGTACAAGCGCCTGCTAAAAGACCAGTACTGGCCTGCGAAAGACTAGCCCCCGCTTCGCGAACAACGTCTGCCACGCCTTCACCGGATGGCCACGCCGACGCACTTCGGATAGTGGGCCATCGCCGAGCACGAGTTCATTCATTGGCAGGCTCGCAAACGTCACAGCATAGGTTGCCAAGGAATCCGTGCCAGCTGCCAACCACTTGCGGCGAGACTGAGCATTGTTGCTCCAAGCATATGACCCGATAAGGTGGCCACACATCACCCAACCCGCACTCCAGCGCGAGGTAGGCCCAAAGGCCCCAACCGCTTTTTGTATCAAGCTAGAACTTCAATACACTTTTTGCTGCGGGACGCTGGCAGTAGCGCTCGTTCCACGCGCATATTCTTGGATAGTCAGCAATCACATCGACTTTGCCAAATCGCGCGAACTGCAGCGCGGATTGCAGTGTGCAATCCGCCACCGATACATCATCGCCGCCAAGTAAGGGTCGACCATCGCTGAGTACGTTTTCGATGTAGGTAAGTGCCTTGGGCATGCCTGCCTCAATCTCAGCGGCCACTTTGGGGTCCTTGGGCAGGCCCAGAGGCGAGTTTACCGCATGCACGTACCGGCCTAGGTTGTTGGCGAAGCGCGTTTCAATATTGCGTTCCATGTCTCTAGCGAGACCGCATGCCACGGGATCATCACTCTGCAGCTTGTTGTCGGGTAGCAGGTCTTCCAAGAAGTAGATGATCGACAGCGATTCCACGATGAAGCGACCGTCTTCTAGCTCCAGTGTCGGTAGCGCGCCGAAGACATTGCGGGCGAGATGCTCGGGCTGATTTTGCTCGCCCTTTAATGTGTTCACCCGCACATGCTCGATGTTCATATCCGTGCCCCGCGCTTGGCGCTCTGCGACATACAGCATCACCTTGGTGGGGTTAGGTGCCGCGGGCACTCCATATAGCTTCATCATCTGCCTTGCTCCTATTTATTTTTTTGGTAGTCAATCATTTGCCCGATCGCGGTGTCCAGAGGATTTACGCAAATCTGCCACGCATCGTTAACGTATCTTGTTGCACGGCATCCAGCGAATACATAGGATTCTGGCATCGTTAATTTGACCGACCCAAAGCATGAGTAAATCCACCCGAACCGCAAAAAGAAAAACACCGATCCAGTGGCGCAAAGCCATCAGCGCCATGCGCCGGTTGATCAAGAACCCGGAAGCGACTAATGAGGTCTTCATCATTATCGAGGCTCTTGCCGGTAACGCGCTGGATAAGGGCTTTCAGCGTTTCAGAGCGACCGAGATGGGGCGACAGATACTTGCCGAAAAACGCTCGCTGCTGGACTCGCTGCGTGACCGCGAGCAGTTGGCGACGCTGCCCAAGCATTCGCTTGCCGCTCACTACCTGAACTTTGTCACCATGGAAGGGATCAGCGCAGATGGTCTGGCTGAACCCAGTGAAGACATGCGCTCAATCCGCAATCTTGACGAAGACCTGCTGCTATTCGCCAATCGCCAGCGTGACATGCACGACCTTTGGCACACTCTGACNAACTATGGTCGTGACGAACTCGGTGAAGTCTGTCTACTGGCCTTTACGTGCGCCCAAAGCCCGAACCGCGGCATCGCCTTTATCGCGCTTGTCGGCGCCTATCAAATGATCAAGCGCTATGGCTGGGCGGTGCCTAAAACGGTGCTGAGTGCCTATCGAGACGGCAAAAATGCTGAGTGGCTCCCGGCGCAAGACTGGGAAGCGCTGTTGCGGCAGCCAATCGGTCAGGTACGCGCCAAGCTCAACATCCGACCACCCCAACGTTACCAGNACATCAGACGCTTTGATTTGATGGCCNACGGCTGAGCCGTCGCCAAGCNCCGCCCCCACGCACTCAACAAGGCCCGTCATGGACAGTTTTGANTACATCATCGTGGGGGCAGGCACCGCTGGCTGCGTGCTCGCCAACCGTCTGACAAAAGACCCCAGNAAACACGTTTTATTGGTAGAAGCGGGNAAGAAAGACAACTATTTCTGGATAGACATCCCCGTAGGCTACCTCTACACCATTGGTAATCCGCGCACAGATTGGTGCTTCGAGACAGAACCCGAAACAGGTCTTAACGGCCGNCGTATTGGCTACGCGCGCGGCAAGGTCATCGGCGGCTGTTCCTCGATCAACGCCATGATCTACATGCGCGGCCAAAAGTCCGACTACGATCACTGGGAAAGTTTGGGCAACCCCGGCTGGGCATGGAACGATGTGCTGCCCATCTTCCGCCGATCCGAAGACTACCAACACGGCGCAGATGATTTTCATGGCAGTGGCGGAGAGCTGCGCGTCGAGGAGCGCCGAGTTAACTGGGAAATCCTCGACGTCTGGCGGGACGCGGCGGAGCAGTGCGGTATTCCCAAAATCGACGAATTCAATCGCGGCGATAACTTTGGCAACGCCTACTTTCAAATGAATCAACGCACNGGCAAACGCTGGAGCGCTGCCCGAGCATTCTTGGATACAGCCCAGCAGCGACCCAACCTCACNGTGATGACCGAGGCGACGGTGGAATCGCTGAGCTTAATTACAGATGCTGACGGGCTTAGGGCTACCGGCGTGAATTTGATACACAAGGGCCAGCGCCGCAACATTGNAGCCACCAGCGAAGTGCTGCTCGCCGCCGGAGCTATCGCGTCGCCCCAGCTACTGCAGCTGTCGGGCATTGGTAGACCGGATGATCTGCTGGCTCACGACATCGTCGTTCAGCACGCCTTGAACGGCGTTGGTCAAAATCTTCAGGACCACCTGCAAATACGCACCATTTATCAGGTCGACAACACGATCACCTTAAACCAGCGCGCTCGTACACCTTGGGGAATGGCGATGATGGGGCTCGAGTATCTCTTCAACAAGACCGGTCCGCTAACCATGCCGCCGTCGCAGTTGGGGGCCTTTGCCAAAAGCGATCCATCCCAGCCGTCGGCGAACATTGAATGGCATGTGCAGCCGCTGTCGCTCGACAAATTTGGCTCGCCTCTGCATAAGTACAATGCCATCACCCCATCGGTCTGTAATTTGCGTCCCTCAAGTCGCGGCACGGTTTCGCTCAAGTCAGCCAATCCTCACGACGCCCCGGCAATTGCACCAAACTATTTGAGTACGCAGGAAGACCTAGACGTGGCGGTGGCAGGACTCAAATTCACCCGCGAGATTATGGCTGCCCCGGCACTCGCTGCATTTAACCCGCGAGAACTGAAGCCCGGGCTACAGATCGCTTCAGAAGAAGAACTACAGCGCGCGGCCGGTGACTTAGGCACGACTATTTTCCATCCCGTAGGCACCTGCAAAATGGGCCCTGCCCACGACACCACCGCTGTAGTTGATGGCGAACTGCGGGTACACGGGGTGCAGGGACTTCGCGTGATCGATGCATCCATTATGCCGACCATTACTTCGGGCAATACCAATGCGCCGACGGTCATGATCGCTGAGCGTGGCGCGGAGTTCATCCGCAAGGACTATAAGCACAGCCGCTAGAGGCGGTCAGCTAGCCATCGCTGGCGGCGCGTAACCAAGCAGCGAATCGTTCATTGCGTGGGTAGTAGCGAGCACTCCAGCCCATGCGCACCAACACCGCGTCTCGCGACGGAACTATCATCACGACCTGACCTCGATTGCCGGTAAAAGCATAGGCATCGGCAGGCAGGTCGGGCCAGCGCAGCTTGTTACCACCACTGTTGAGCCAAACCTGATAACCATAGGCTGGGCTGTTGTCACTATTGTTGGGTTGCGTTGCGGCCTGCATATAGATTTCGTTAGCAACCCGCACACCATTGAGTTCGCCTTGCCGCAAAAACACCTGACCCAAGCGCGCCCAGTCGCGAGCCGATGCATAGATATTGGAGCTACCAACGAAGACGCCGTTGGCGTCGGGCTCCAGCGTGGTATGACGCATTCCCAGTGGCCACAAGATGTCCTGATAGAGATGGTTCAGCGCATTTTGCGGGCCACCTACGCGCTCATTGAAGAGCAAAGTCAGCAAATTGGTCGTGCCTGAAGAATAGTAGAAATGCGTACCCGGCGCCTCGGCCAACGCGCTTTGTAGGGGCAAACCGGACGCAACCGTATCCATAAACAGCATGCGCGTGGCGTCAGAACCCGGGGCATACACTTCGTCAAAATCAAGGCCGCTGCTCATATGCAATAGGTTTTCTACGCTAATCTTTACCCTGTCGTCGTCGGCCCACTGCGCAAAGAGATCGTTCTCTGAAACCGCCACCAACCCCTGTCTTTGCAGCCAGCCGATCATTAAAGAAGTTAAGCTTTTGCCCTGGGACCAGCCCATCAATGGCGTATCCGCAGTTATGCCCGCAGCGTACGCTTCCGCGACAATCTCGCCACCTAACACCATCACTAAGGCTCGAGTCTGTAGACCTTCGCCTTGATCCGCCGCCAGTGACTGATTCAGAGCGTTCACCAAGCGCGAGTCAGCCTCGGCAACACGAGGCCCTACCGGCCAAAGCCTACTCTCATCAACAGTGGCTGCAGTGCGCTGCTTTAGGCTATCCAGCAAACTCATGTCTGGTTGATCGAGCGTGCAGCCAATGCCCCGCCGGTAAGTAGCCGATGCGCTGAACAGACCCAGCAGATCAACGCTAGCCCGCTGGGCGTCTTCATCTAACGTAATGGTGAACCAGTCAATGGCCGGACTGTAGGTCGCAAGGTCTTCACGTATTTGATCTTCATCAAAACCGCTCAAGAAGTGGCTAGAACAGGCGAGCTTCGCACCCATACCGGTGCCCACGGCTATATTGGCGGGCAGATTGATCGGCGACATGCCCACGGAGTGCAAACCCAGCGCGCCCAAACCGAGCAGCAGGCAGAGGGCTAGCGCAAGCCACGCTAGTCCCTTACTCATCAAAGGCCCCCTCTCAGTCTGGATAGCACTATTCGTCGGCCTGACTTACTGTCATCGCGCTATAAGTCAGCACCCTAAAGTCATCGGCCAAGCGTGTGCGGTGGGGAACGCTCTGCACCATGAAAATTCCTATCAGTTTCTCCTGCGGGTCGACCCAAAATCGAGTGCCCGCCAAACCGCCCCAAGTGTATTCCCCAGCCGAACCAACTTCGCCAAAATCGCCAGGATCGAGAATCAAACCAAAGCCCAAGCCAAACCCTCCACCTTTGCGATCAAAGCCCATGGGCAAATCCCCAAGGTGATTCATCGTCATGAGCGAGACCGTTTTTGGCGACAAGACACGCACACCGTCCAGTTCCCCGCCATTCAGCATCATTTGCGAGAACCGCAAATAATCTCGCGCCGTTGACAATAAGCCACCTCCACCACTTTCGAATTTAGAGGGCTCCGAATATCTAGCAGCAATCCAAGAATCTGCGACCTCCAAACCGGGCTCTACGGCACGAGCTAAAAAGTTGGTTGCACTAACGCCCTTTGGCTTATAAAGCTGAGCGAGGCGTCCCTGTTTCTCTGGACCCACATAAAAACTCGTGTCGCGCATATCTAGCGGTTGGAAAAGGCGCTGCCGCAAAAATTCGCCAAAGGACATCCCTGCAAGCACTTCCACCAAGCGTCCCTGAACATCCACAGAAACACTGTAGTGCCACTGGCTCCCGGGCTCGTACTGCAGCGGGATTTTTCCCAGAGCGCCAACAAATTCAGACAACGTCATATCTCCGATCAAGCCCGCCTTGATGTACATTTGATCCACTTCGGTAAATCCAAATACGCCATACGTGAACCCAGCCGTATGAGTAAGCAAATCACGGATCGTCGGCTGGCGGACCGGCTTGCGAGTTTGGCCTATCAGCGCCTCATTGCCCTCACCCAATGCCCGACTGACGGTGCCATCTGAAACCACGCCCGTACCTGCCGTGGAGAGCGCCACCTCAAGATTCGCCAACTCCGGTAGATACTTGGCAATAGGGTCGTTAAGGCGGAATTTACCCTCCTCATAGAGCATCATCAGCGCCACACCAGTAACGGGTTTCGTCATTGAGTAGATCCGAAAGATGGTGTCCTCTTCCATCGCGCGACCCGCTTCGCGATCTGCCTGACCATAGGGTTCGCTGTAAATCACCTTGCCGTTGCGCGCAATAAGCCCCAAGCCACCAACCATGGTGCCGTCGGCAACTTTGTTCTCCATGAACAGCGTCAAGCGATCTAACCGATCACTCGAAAATCCTTGCCGTTCGGGGGAACTGTATCCAATCTCGCGTGCTTGAGCGGCGCCCGCAAAAACAAGCAACAATGCGCAGACTGCGCATGCTGTATTTTTCACCCGACCCCTCCTCATCTCTTCTAGTTGCTGAAGCGGTAGCGCAGCTTGGCAACTACCGAGTCAATGACAGGCTCCCGCAGGCTCTCATCAAACAGGTCCAACACATCGTATTCGTCCGCCAAACGCAGAGAGTTACCTCGGTTGTACACCAAATAAAAATCCGTCAGTGGCGCAATTTCCCAGCGATAACGCAACTGGGTAGTCAAACGGCTGATGTTGAAATCGTAGTTGTCTTGCTCTCGGGTCGCTGCAAGCAGATCTCCGTCGCCTTGGGGTATGGCGAAGAAGCCTTTATCCGTCGCGCGCACACCAGCCCACTGCATGTTCCAGCGCAGTTGATGGCCCGGCGCGATAAACCAATTCACGTCCAAAGATGGCTGCCATTCGTCCGCATCAAAAACACCAAAGTTGCGGCCGCCCTGATGCACTACCCAGCCACTGCGATCTCTATAGCTCAGATCAAACGCAATACTGATCTGATCTACCGGCAGGTAAGTCAGGCCAACTACACAATTGTAGGACCAGTCACCGAGGTCCTCCTCATTGCCACCCAAGCCAAAGGTAAAACTCACGGTCTTAGCTGCGTCTGTAGAAAGGTAGCCCTCAAACCAGCCGCCGCCGTTTACTCGATAAGCGCCATTGCCTCGGCTGTTGATATCCTCGTAACGCTCAGGGAAGTAGCCGATTCCCGCACGAAGGGTATTTCGTCCTGGCAGCACAATGGACGAACGCCACAAAATCGCGCTATCGGTGATCTGATTTTCGCTTAAGTTGTGTTGGTGTTTGAGTACTAATGTAGTGCGATAGTTGCTCAGTAACGCAGAAACATCTTGCTTGTTGTACATGAGCACGTATCGGGCTTTGACATAGTCGTTACGCAACAAAAAGCCAAGATCGTTGAAGTCGACATCTTCATCCATAATATCCACTTCAAACTTGTGTCGCAGACTGGGACTAGCCGCATAGAGAGCATCGAACATTGCGCCATACCCAGTGACGCCGTCGCGATCGCTCATAACCAGCTGCGCATCGGCTTTCAGCGATCCGTCTTGGTTGCGCAAATGGCCATCGATACTGTGCACGCCTGCATCGTATTGACTGCCGCTTACCAGCGTACCCATATAACCCACAGATCGTGAATTCGGCGAGCCATAAGCCAGCCGGGCAACGGCAAAATCACGCCCGGAACCTGTGAGCAATAATTGCTGATCGTTGGCATCACGGGCGAGCCATTCCACATCGTCTTCAAAGGCGGTGAGCAGGCCGTAGCGAAAATTTTCAGCGCTACCTGTAACTTTGGCCGCNGCAAGCAAATTAGTGGGTACGTCGCGCTGNCCACGATCAAGGGTCACGTCCTCTGGCACCGACATTTGGTTGGCGGTACCGCCAATGCGTCGAGTATTCATTAACGAGACTGGCAGAGGCACATGCTCCTGCAAATAAATTCGACGTGAGGTAGTTGAAAAATCTCCATTCANCGCGATCGTACTGATCGAGCTGAAATCGTCTCTGGGCATCACGTTAAAGACTTCGCTGCCCTCAAGAAAGAACAGACGCTTTTCAGGAAAGAAGGTTTCNCTGGCGGTGAGATTGAGCACTACGTCATCAGATTCGACCGCACCAAAGTCCGGATTTACTGAGCCGGACATCTGTAAAAGGGGCGAGGGCTGCCATGCGAAGTCAGCACCCACTCGCAGGCTTTTGTCGCCATATACTTCGTCATAAGTTGCCGCAGCGAAGGGAATGAACGACAGTTTTTGAACCGGCTGAACCCCATTCATCTGAATGCGATTGAACGCCGAAACAAAGCGCTTGCTCGAAACACCATANCCGGGCCATTGGTAGCGCTGGTTTTGGTGCGATACCAAGCGGCTCGCTGCGAATCCCATGTTGCGCAACCCTTCTAAAGCAGGCACATCCAACATCGACCAAGGTAGGAACATCTCAACGCTCCAACCGGTCGCCGTTCGCGCAGACTTACCGACCCATGGTCCGTCCCAATCGCGTTGCCAACGCCGCTCGGGCAACACCTTACCGTCTGCGAAACTGTCGCCCAGCGCGACCCAGAACCAATAGCCCAATTTGGCCTTGCCGGAGGGGTCTAGGGTGACACCAAAGGTATCTCTATCAACCCAATCGTCGCGCCGCGTAATTCTCTCAACAANGGAGTCAGCCGGCTGCTCCATATCAGAACTGACGTATAGGCCCTTTTCGGTCGCAAAAAGGCGCACCTTGGTANAGTACTTCGCAGGCGTGCCTAAATCCGGAATAGAGACACGCATGTTGTCGTAATAGGGAATACCGCGCCAAACGGCTTCCTCTATGACCCCATCGATGGTGACATCGGCTGCATCATGATCCAATGTCTGGATTTGCAGCTCGTTCAGATCAATACCNCCCTCGGACCCGTATACGGTTTGCGCNCCGCGCCCGGCGAATTCAGCTAGCGGGTCTGGTTGTGCAGCGCGCTNAGGGCTTGTAAGCAGAGGCTCACCGCTTGCCGCTCGCGTCTCAGTATTTTNCTCCTCTTGCAGCCCGTTTTTCATACCAGCTTGCGGCGGCAGGGAGCCTGAAGGCTGAGCAGGCCTGAAGCTTACAGCGGATANCGATAGCCTCGGCANCNGNGTGCTACGAATATGCCACGCATCGTCAAATCCTCGGCGTCGCATTCGCTGCAGGAACTCGCGACTGTCCACACCATCAGCTTGAGCAACCACTCGGTAGAGCGGCCGATCATCACTCNGCGCAGACAAGATGCCCAGACTAATTTCGCCAGCACCGAACTTAGAGCCAAGTTCTTGCATCAGCTTCTCTGCGTTATCGCTGTTGCGAAAACTCGCCAAGACAACGCCGGCATTGGGGGTTTTGGCCACTAATTGGGAAGACGATGTCGCCGCGAGGGCCGTTAAGCCGCTCGAGATCAAAAATGCGAACAAGACCAATCCGGGGAGGCGAGCACAAATGACCCGCGACTTAACCAAAAAGAACAAACCGACCTCCCATCTCAAAATACGATGACCNTGGTAGTAACTCGGCTTGCCGAACTACGGACCCGAGGCAGCCAANCATTTTCCGTCATTTAGCAGCCGATGGAAAGACAGTACTGTTCCGGCTATGGCGCCACCAGTTGGTTCACTTGACCTGCAACAGCAATCAAGAGACCGTGGTCGCAACCTGATGCCAAACATACGGGAGAGAGAAATGAGCCTGACACAATCAAGCACCAACGAACTGATCCTCGAGCAGCATGAGCGCGTGCTGTTGATCAAACTCAACCGTCCTGACCGACTTAACGCCATCAGCCGCGACATGCTCGATGAGCTATCCGCCAAAGTTGTCGCCGCTGACAAAGATCCGGAAATTCGCTGCATGGTTTTGACTGGCGAGGGCAAGGGATTTTGCGCAGGTTTGGATTTGGTCGACACCAATAAACGTCGCGAGGACGAAGGTGAAGGTACCGATAGCAACCATAACCGCCCTCCCCGCAAGCTTTTTGATTTGCGCGACGCACCGATCAACGTTATGTGGCATTGCGACACACCCATTATCTGCGCAGTCAACGGTGCAGCGGCGGGCTACGGTATGGATTTAACGCTGCTGTGTGATATGCGCATCATGTCTGAGCGCGGCAAGATGGCCGCGATTACCGCACGACGAAATGTGGTGCCAGAGAGCGGCGGCACCTGGCTACTACCTCGCTTGGTTGGCTGGGCAAAATCCGCCGAACTTTACTATCGCGGACGTACGGTACTCGCCGAGGAGTGTCTCGAATTAGGGCTGGTCAACGCCGTCGTACCTCACGATGAACTGCTGCCAACGGCCATGCAATGGGCTCAAGAGGTCGCCGAAAATGCCCCCATGGCGGTGCAGACCACCAAGCGCATGATGCGCATGGGTTTAGAGGAGTCCTACGACACCGCCGTCGACCACCTGATGGTCCATCTCTCAGGCATGTTCGCCAGTGAAGATTTCGAAGAGGGCCTNAAAGCCTTCCTCGAAAAGCGTAAACCGAATTTCACCGGGCGCTAGCCNCTAGCGCTTAGCGTCATCTCGAATCACCTGAACACCGGCTGGGTCTACCAGTCGGCCATGCACAATTTGATTATTCGCGTGCCCTAACTGCTGCAGGGACATCGCGCCCTGCAAAGCGGTCCAAAAACCCTGGGCATCTTGCGCTTGATTGACGCTTTGTTTGGCCAGCCGTAACCCCATGCTCGGTCGACTGGCGATACGACTTGCCATGGTCTGGGTAAATTCGGCCAGTTCCTGCGCTGGCACCACATGGTTGACCATGCCGAGGGTCTTGGCTTCATCGGCGGTGATTTTATCGCCGGTAAAGAGCAGTTCCTTGGCCTTGCGCGGCCCCATTTCCCAAGGGTGGGCAAAGTACTCGACGCCATTAACGCCAAAGGCGACGACGGGGTCGGAGAACGTCGCATCATCCGAGGCNATGATCAGATCGCAGACCCAAATAAGCATAAGCCCACCGGCAATGACCTTGCCGTGCACTTGGGCAATAGTGGGTTTTGGCAAGTTGCGCCAACGCCAACACAGGCCCAAGTAGATTTCTTCCTCTTGCGATTGATAGCCCTCGGCGCCNGGTTTGCCGTAACCACCCCAATTCGATACCGGCTGAAAATCTGCCATGGTGGTTTGGTCGGCCAAGTCATGCCCAGACGAAAAGTGTGGGCCATTGGCATCCAGCACAATGACTTTTACCCCATCGTCTTGGGCGGCAAGGTCAAAAGCATCATTCAGCTCATACAGCATGGCTTTNTCTTGGGCATTTCTAACGTCGACGCGATTTAGCGTAATACGCGCAACCTGATCGGTAACCGCGTAGACAATGGTTGAAAACTCTGGCATCTCTTCCTCCTCACAATACAATGCCAGCATAGTAGCAATAGCGGACCTATCGCTATGCCTAACCTGCGAGAATGACGGATCTCGCACCATCTACGAGCCTATAGCGTTGCAAGAAACACCCAATTCAGAATCGTTCAATCCCAATACCNACACGCCCATCAAACGTCTGACGGGCGCCAATCTCGGCTGGCGTTGGATCGCCGTTGGACTCATTTTCGTCCTNGGTCTGACGGCCTTNGCCAGCGGTGTCTCCCTGANCGAACGACCGGACGTCACCGCTGCTCCCATTCTGGAACGGATCTACTACATCTTGGGTTTGTTCGTGGTTGGCGGCTTAGACTTGGGCACGCCCGTGGGCGGACCNACTTGGGCACAGGCCATGATGTGGATGGCGTTTTTCGGTGCACCACTGCTGACCGCCTCCGCGGTGGTGGAAGCCGTGCTGCGAGTTTTAAACCCGCAGCAATGGTTGCTGCGNAACCTGCGCGATCATGTTGTGATCTTTGGTTCCGGCGAACTCACGATCAGCTATCTGCGTATGTTGCGCAGACAAAACCGCAACTGTCGCGTGGTCGTGGTGGACACCGAATTTGACTCCATACGTGAGCAAGAGCTGCAGCAGAAATATGGCGTGGCCACGGTGCTCGGAGACCTCACCCTGGGTTTTCTGCGCAAGCAGCTAAGGCTTAAGCATGCCAAACGCGTACTGTTGTTAGGCGAGAACGACTTTCAGGCCTTTGAAGCGGCANCCCGCGTACTCGAGTCCGCTCCCAACCTGAAATTCCGTGTGGTCATTCACTGCAATAACCTACGCTTTATGCGCACACTGCTGCAGACATCTTTAGGTCGTCACTGCGTTATTTTTAACCGCTACAACATGGCGGGCATGGCCTTCGTGCGACGTAACCTGAAAGAGCAATTTGCCCGCACTCGGGAGCTAGATAACGTTGTCATCGCCGGTTTCGGGCGTTTTGGGCAGTCGGTAGTAGAGCAACTGCGACTCANCCAAGGCAAGGAACTTGCTCATGTTGTCATCATCGACCAAGACGCCGAACGCCGCATGATGGTGGTTGAGGAACAGCAGCAGCTGCAGTCGAACTTTGACCGCTCGGTGCTGCGCGGCGATATATCCAATCCCGAGGTGTGGCGGCGNGTCGCNGCCAAGGTNGATTTAGAGCAGCCAAATACATTCTTTTTGCTCGGCACCGGNAGCGGACGAGACAATCTGCGCACAGCCCTGTGGCTGAAGCAGAAGTACCCCAAGTCCCAAGTNTTCGCGCGCTCCAATGCNCAATCGCGCTTTGCCAGTTCGGTCGCAGAAGAAAAAACCATCAACGCATTCAGTATCAATGGCCTGCTCGAAGACATGATTCCCGTGCGCTGGACGCGCTAGCAAATCACTAGGCGGCGTTACAATCTGAGTCTCGTCTGGCAAGATCTATCCACTTAANCAAGCAGAATCGATGGGGAGATTCATGCCAGCTCTATCTGTCCTTGACCTATCGCCCATATGCGAGGGATCAGACGCATCCCAAGCGCTGAACAACTCCCGGGCGCTAGCACAGCACTGCGAAAAAGCGGGTTACCACCGCTATTGGGTGGCCGAGCATCACAACATGCGAGGTATCGCCAGCGCCGCTACGTCGGTGGTCATCAGCCATATTGCCGGGGGCACGCAATCCATNCGGGTTGGTTCTGGGGGCATCATGCTGCCCAATCATTCGCCTCTGATGGTGGCGGAACAGTTCGGCACACTGGAGGCGCTCTATCCGGGACGGATCGATTTGGGCCTTGGCCGCGCACCGGGTACCGACGGTGTCACCGCCCATGCCCTGCGCCGCACTCTGCACAGTGACCCCAATCAGTTTCCGCAAGACGTAGTGGAATTGAAGGGCTATTTGAGCAGCACCTGCCACCCGCAACAACGGGTGACCGCCGTACCGGGCTTCGGCTCGCGAGTCCCTATGTATATTTTGGGTTCCAGTTTATTCGGTGCACAGCTCGCAGCGATCCTCGGCCTGCCCTTTGCCTTCGCCTCACACTTTGCGCCGGATGCCATGATGCGCGCCATCAACCTATACCGGCAGGAGTTTGAACCGTCGGAGCAATTGGCTGAGCCCCATGTGATTTTGGGCTACAACATTTGCGCCGCCGATACCGAAGAAGAAGCCCTGTTGCTGCGATCGTCTGGTCTACAGGCGTTTTTGAACCTGCGGCAGGGCAATCCTGGCCCACTACCCAAGCCCAACGAAAACTTTGAAGAAGCATTGAGTGACGCTGACCGCGCGATGCTGCAGCAAGTCAGCCCGGCTTCAGCCGTCGGCACGGTAGATTCGGTGCGCGACCAAGTTCGGGAATTTTTAGAGCGGACTGAGGCGGACGAGCTGATCGTGGTATCGCAGATTCACGACCATCAGGCTCGCTGCAACAGCTACGACATTGCCTATGAGGCCTGCGCGGGTCTTTGACCCGCGCNACCGCAGTGCCTATAGNCTGGGATTGATCAGATACTTCTGNCCAGTCGCCTGTAGCGCGTAGGTTTTCAGTACATCCAGCTCCAGTGCCTGATTCAAGGATATTTCTTGCGCATAGCNGCTGGCGAAGGTCGATCTAATCTCGTCCGCCACGCGCTGGCGCAGTTCCCCAGCTCGCTCGCGGCCGATCTTTTGCAGAAACGGCGTCAGCAACCAGCCACCGACTCCCCACTGCATTCCGTAGCTGCGCGTCAGCGTCGTAGGNCGACGCTCAAGTCCACCGTAGATGTACACCTGCTTCTGCTGAGTCGATCCATAGCGGCTGTATTCTGTAGCAGTTTCNTTCGCCGCTGCTTCCATCGCGACGAGAATTTGATTGGCCAACTCACCCCCACCTGTGGCGTCGAACGCAAGATATGCGCCTGTGGCAACAATCGCATTTTTCAAATCTTCGGCAAAGCTCGGCTGGCTGGAATCACAGACATGCTTGGCACCAATATCTCGAAGCAGTTGAGCCTGCTCGGGCTTACGCACGATGTTCACCAGATCAACGCCATCGGCGACGCAAATCTTTTGCAGCATTTGGCCTAGGTTTGATGCCGCTGCGGTATGAATCAGTGCGGAGAAACCCTCGCCACGCATGGTTTCCACCATACCCAAGGCCGTTAGCGGGTTCACAAAACACGACGCACTCTCTCGCGGCGTGACACCCTCGTTCATCACTAAGCACTGGCTGGTGTGCAAGGTGCGATACTCTGAGTACATGGCGCCGCCGAGTACCCCGACGGTCTTACCTAGCAGTGCTTGAGCCTCGGCACTGCTGCCTGCGGCGATAACCACGCCTGCGCCTTCGTTACCCACGGGCATGGCTTCATCGAACCGAGCCTTGAGCGCAGGCAGAATTTTCGCGGGCACCTCTGCCTCTACATGCTGTTCACCCATCGTTTGTGCATTGGCGATATCTGCCATGCCCAGCAATAAACCAAGGTCAGAGGGGTTAATGGGCGATGCTTCCACGCGCACGACGACTTCGGCGTCTGCTGGGGCGGCAAGGGCGGTTTCACCGATGGTGAGTTGAAGTTTGCCGTTGGATGTTACGCATGACAGTAATTGACGGCTTGTCGTGGGCAGATCGCTCATATTCTCTCTCCTGTAAGTTCGGCGCGAAGCATAGAAGATCTGGCGGAAAGTGTCTGCCGATTGTCTGTTATCAGGATCTTCAGACTGTATCTCGCTTCGCACAGCACTTAAACTNCCCCNCGTGGATGCCATTAATGCAAGAGATATTCGCGGCGTGTTTCGCCAATCCAGTGGCTCAGAACTCGCCTTACCAGATCTAACGCCCGTCGACTGGGGCGTACTCGACTATCTGGGTTGGGTACATCCTTCCAGCGCGATCGCCTACGTGGTGATGCCTGTTGCAGGGCAACTGCGCGGCCTGCGCCTACGCCGCGCCTTAAACGCCAGCGCCAAACCCCGCACGCGCATGTGCTCTTGGTGTCATCACGTGTACCGGAGTCGCGGAACTGCTTTGTTCAGCGTTTACGTGGAAGGCTCTGACGGACGACGAAGCATTGGCAATCAGGTTTGCCGNAATCTCGATTGCAGCCTGCGTATTCGTAACTTGGTTTCCGATCCACCCACCTACCTGCCCGAAACCCTGCATATTGAATCTAAGGTCAGACGCTTAGAGAACTCGGTCTTGACCCTTATGTCCAGAGCTAATGTACTTGCCTGAGGCCTTTGGGCCTTCTCGACATTTCGTGGACGCCGATGGCAACCGCTGCTGTTTTTCGTTGCAATACCCAACNCTTGGCNNAGACCCTAGCGATTAGCATAATGAANGNCTGATTCGCAGGCACAGCGCCCGCCCCAAACAGAAACTTGTACTAAGAGATACTTGTAATGACCGACAACACGGCCCTTGACACCTTCCGCGAGGAAACCCGCGACTGGCTCGAAACGAACTGTCCTCAAGAAATGCGCTTGGGCGCCGTCCACTTTGAGGACGCCTATGAAATTTATCGCACCGATGCCGCCATTGAGTGGCGTGATCGTGCGTATACGCGCGGCTGGACCGCACCAACATGGCCAACAGAATATGGTGGTGGCGGTCTCGATACCGCACATCAGAAAGTGCTGGCTGAGGAGATGGCTCGCATTAGGGCGCTGCCAGCAGCCACCGGCATGGGTCTGGCAATGATCGGGCCCACCATCTTGGAAATGGGCACCGACGAACAACGCCAGCGCCATATTCCGAAAATCATCAGCGGTGAAGCCCAATGGTGCCAAGGATATTCAGAGCCTGGTGCAGGATCTGACCTTGCGGGCCTGCAAACCAAGGCAGTGCTCGAGGGCGATCAATTCGTCATCAATGGCCAAAAAATCTGGACCAGTGGCGCTCAGTACGCTAATTGGATGTTTGCCTTAGTGCGTACCGACCCCACCGCACCCAAGCATGAAGGCATTAGTTTTGTCGTGCTCTCGATGGATCAGCCTGGCGTTACCGTTAAACCCATTAAGCTGATTTCTGGTAGCTCACCCTTCTGCGAGACGTTTTTTGATAACGCCATCGCCAAGCGCGAAGACCTCATCGGCGAGCTGAACCAGGGGTGGAGTGTTGGCAAGCGCTTGCTGCAGTACGAGCGCAATGCCACCACGCGATCCAAGCCAAAAAAGAAAGCAAGCGAGAAACCTAAGTTGAATGTTTATGCCAGCACGGCGAAGCAGTATTTGGGCGAGGACGCGCAAGGCCGCATCAACGATGCCGACATGCGCGGTGACGTGCTTGAGCAGGTTATGAACGAACGCGCATTGTCTTTGACCACGACGCGAGTCGTTGAAGAGAGCCGATCATCCGGCGCTCCGGGCGCGGCGACCTCAATCTTTAAGATGGTGGGTTCCTCATTGAGCAAGTCAGGTTCTGAACTCAAGTCGAGGCTACGCGGTACCTCGGGCTTGGTTTGGGAGAGCAATGACTTTACGGCTGATGAGCTGGAAGCTACTCGCGGCTGGCTGCGTGATCGCGCCGTGACGATTTATGGCGGCACCAATGAGGTGCAGCAAAACATCATCGCCAAGCGCGTGCTGGGCCTTCCTGACTAACCACCCTGCGCGCTGTCAAACACGGCAGAGCCACCAATCAGGGTGGCTCTAACATCCAACGTTCCCGCCTCAGCTCGCCGTTGCGACCACTCGCTCTGAAGAATGCACAAATCTGCTGGCATACCGACTTTGATTGCTCGAGCTTGCGCGAACGATAAGTTTTCATTGAGCCGGTCACCCGGCGTC
>PBTJ01000035.1 GCA_002726925.1 Gammaproteobacteria bacterium
CGCTCTGTGCGTCTGGCCAACCGTTCCTGCAGGCGCTTATGGCGCGCGGGTGTTAACGGATAGTTCCAAATCAGTTTTAGCGCCAGTCCGTAGAAAACGATAGGCCCCAAGCAATAGACCAAGCGTAGTGCCCAAACGCCCACATCTGTGCTTGCGGCAACGCCGCCGGATGGGTCGAAGCCAAGCAGTCCGACAATGTTCAAAGAAACACCGGTGCCAAAAGCGATAGCGATTTTCTCGGAAAACCCAAGAAAGGCGAAATAGGTGCCGGCGCGTTGCGAACCGCTGCGCGCTGAGTCAACGTCAACCACGTCTGCGAGCATGGCGATGGGCAAGAACTGCAGGCCGCCAAAGCAGAAGCCTTTGACGATAAACAGCAGGAAGAAGACTGAGTAGTCACCGTTTTCGAGGAAAAGGTTCGCGCCGCTGACCGCGGCAACCGTAATGAGCGTGCACATGAAAGCGCGATGTTTGCCGATCTTGCGGCCAAGCCACAACCAGAATGGAATGGCTGCAAAGCCCGCGATGAAATAGAAAAAGTAGGCCGCGCCAATGGTCGGAACGCCGACAATGTCGCGAATAAAAAACAGCGAAACCGCATTGCGAAAAGACTCGCCGAAGTGCACCAGCAGCACGATAGCCAGCACGCGCAGCATAGGACCGTTTTTCGCAACTAAGCGGAAACCCTCGCGAATGCTTTGTCTCTTTTCGCCAGCGATGGGTGGCGGTTCTTTGACAAAGATCAGGACGATGGCCGCGCAAAGGGGCAGCACCGCGATGATTGCCCAAGCCAAACCGGTAAGCACTGGGCCGGTCAGGGTGGCTCTCGCGACAATCTCCTTATCGCGGAAGTCGCCGGCCAGAGCGCCGATGGCGTCCCGCCATAAAGTGGTGAACACCTGCCCAACACTGTTGCCGCCGTCGGCCTTTATCTCGATGATCATCGGGATAGAGGCCGCGATCATTAGGCCCGCTAATACGTAAAATTCTCGCGTTGCAGTAACACGGCTGCGTTGGTGGTAGTCGGGAGACAGTTCGGCGCCCCAAGCACGGTGCGGTAGGGTAATCATGGTGCTGCCGACAAAGAAGACCGTCAGCCAAAAGAGGAAGTAAATTGTGCCGACACCTTCGCTTGGCATGAACAGGTTGTATACGCCGATCATCATTACCGGCGGGCCAATCAGCAGCCACGGTCGTCGTCGGCCAATGGGTGTACGCCAGCGATCGGAGAGCTCACCAATCAGGGGGTCGGTGACCACATCGGTCAATCGAGCTAGCATCAAAATCGTGCCAACAGTAGCTAAGCTGATGCCCAATCCGCCGGAATAGTGGGCGGGAATCCAAATCGATAGAGGGTAACCAATGACCGCCAAGGGCATGCCCAAGGTGCCATGCGCATAAAGTGTTTTCTTTGACAGTACCTCGGTGGTCACCTCGATGCCTCCCCAACATCCAAGCTAAGAAAGCCAAAGTAGCATGAGAGTCGCGTCCACTAAAGATACATCGGGCAGGGCTCGGGGCTAGACGCTGAGTCTGCTTTAACCGAATTCATAACGCGCTGAGGCAGGCATCCATAAACTGCCTCAGCTCGTTTTGATCAACGACGTGATCGATGGCTGGATTCGCCTGTTTAAGACGGGTCGCGCGCGCTAGTTTTGCATCTGCACCATGCGATGTGATCGGTGTAGATCGGTCGCACAGGTCGATGGGCTTTCAAGCCCTGCTTTGCCAAGGGCAGCGGCCAGCGCGCCAGTGCGCACGGTATCCATCATCGTTGCCATGTCGTCTGGTGTGCCGGTCATCATGGCCACGTAGTCCCAGCCTGTGGATAGACCAATGCCCGGTAGGAAAACGGCGCTGCCTACGCTTGTGTCGGCTAGCTTGTTGGCAGTTGCGACAACACCTTTGCGATAGGCCATAGCGTCGCGAAGCGACTTACCATCGTTAAGGGTACAGACCTGCGTGATGAGAGGCTTTTCTTGGGCTTGCGCTGGTTGAGCAACGCTCATCATGGGAAAGAAAAAGGGTTTTTTGCAGGTGATCAATTCGAAGATCTCTGCTTGTAGTTTGTCGGCTTTTTGTCGCCACAGACGGTCGGCCTTAGATTGATCTTGCCACGATGGGAAGTAGTTCACCCAGCGCAGGTCCGGCTCGTTGTAGGGCGCGTTAACGGCTACCGCTTCCCATAGATAAGTGTTCATGGTGAGGCCGTTGTCGGCGGCAAACTTGGCGAAGTCGCCCTGACCGAGCGCGACCACGCGACCTTGCGTTGGGTGCGCCGCCGGTGTAATGATCATCATTAATGGCACGAGTTTAAGCACGTGTAGCGGTGTGGTCCGCGTCGTGCCGGGCCTACGGAGAATCCTAAATATGCAGATCTTAAGAACACCAGAGGAGCGTTTCGTGGGCTTGGCGGACTATCCGTTTGCCCCTTGTTACACCACCATCAAAACCCACGATGGCGCAGACCTGCGGATCCATCATCTTGATGAAGGCCCTCAAGACGGCCCCATCGTGATGCTGATGCATGGGCAGCCGGTCTGGAGTTATTTATACCGCCATGTCATTCCCTACCTAACCGATGCTGGCATGCGCGTGATCGCACCGGATTTGGTGGGTTACGGCAAGTCAGATAAGCCTGCCGCCCGAGAAGATTACAGTTACCAGCGCCAGGTGGAGTGGATGGGCGATTGGCTAGAGGCCAACGACTTTTCTGGCATAACATTCTTTGGACAAGATTGGGGCGGGCTTGTCGGTCTGCGTCTTGTGGTCGATCACNCAGACCGTTTTGCTCGCGTGGTCATTTCTAATACCGGGCTGCCTTATAATCCCGATGTGCCGGCAGAGGTGGTGAAACTGGTGGAGGATTTTCGGGCCAATACGCCGACNCCTAGCTTATTAGAAATGCAAAGGGCCATTGGCGGAATGCGTTCGGGNGCACACCCAGCCACCAAGTTNGCCTACTGGCAAAAATGGTGCTGGGAGACCGTGGATCTGCCCGTCGGCTTTATGATGTCGATGACGTTGCAGCCGCCTGCACGGCCGGTGCAGCTGATTAAATTTCTGCTCAACAAAATGGGCGTCACATCACCCCTGCCAACATCGATTGCAAAGGCATACGACGCACCGTTTCCAAGCCCAAGCTTCAAAATGGGCCCCAGAGCTATGCCGAGCCAGGTGCCCACGNTGCCAACCTCGCCGTGGCTTGAGCACCAGCGACAAGCGTGGGAGTTTTTTAAAACCTTCGATAAACCNTTTCTGTGTGCTTTTGCCGACAACGATCCGGTGACTCAGGGCGGTGAAAAAGAGTTCTTAGCCAAAGTGCCTGGCACTCAAGGCTTGCCTCATACCACCATCAAAGGTGGTGGTCATTTTGTGCAGGAAAATGCCCCTGATCAGGTGGCACAGGTGATTATTGAACTGATCCGAAGCACCTAAGACCGGCACTAAAAAAGAATCGCAAGTGCCGCTCTTGTCGAAATATCGACATCGAACATAGAATAAAATAACCAATTAAAACAATAAGTTATATTTGGCCCGAAAATTGCTAAACCAGAAAAAAACGNGCATCGACACGAGGTTTGGCAAATGTCCTATATCGGTTCTCTTAATGCTTCGACGCTGTTAGCACAGGCTTCCCTGACCAAGGGGACAGAGCGTGCGGCCGTGAGCATGGAGCGGCTGAGCACAGGTGTGGCGGTTGCCAGCGCCAAGGACGATCCTTCCGCCTATTACGCGGGATCGACGCTAGGTGCTCGGATCGCNTGGGAGTCTCAAGCGACAAAAAATATCTCCGATACCAGTTCGCTGCTGAACGCCGCCGACGGCGCAATTGAGCAGGTCAAAACCATGCTGCAGCGTATACGCGTGTTGGCCATGCAGGCGGCCAATGCCACCGCAGAATTAGACCGTAATTTACTGCAGGCTGAGGTAGACCAACTCACCACTGAAATCGACCGGCTGACGCAGACTACTGTGTATAACGGCCAGCGCTTGCTACAGGGNGAGCAGGATCACCGACAGTTTCAGGTCGGCGGCGATGCTCGAGATCTGGTTGCCCATCGCTTCTCCGGTTTTCGGCCAAACGAAATCGGTGCTTTCTCCTACCTCAGTCAGGGCGAGAATGCATTTGGGCCCGCAGCGAGCAGTAGCGACGTCACACGTACGGCAGGTACCAGCGAAATTAAGCTGGTGGGTAATGCAGGTGACTTAGTTGCCCTGCAGTGGCCTGCCAGCGCGAGTGCCGATGCTATCGCGACGCAAATCAATGCACTCACGGCAGACACCGGTGTCATGGCCGAATCCGAAACCCGAGCACGCTTATCAACAACCAGCCATAGCGGGCAGATTTACAGCCTCAAAATTAACGGCACACAAACAGCCAATTTCAACATCAGCTCGAGCGACGTCGGTGCTGCGGTTGACGCGATCAATAAAATCTCTGGCGAAACAGGTGTAGAGGCTTCCCAAGTTGCTGGCGAACTGGTTTTAGTCGACAAATCTGGTGCAGACATGGTGATTGAGAATACTCGGCGTGAGTCAAGCTATAACACGCTGCGGGTGCAGAAACTCGCCGCAGACGGTGTTCCCGGCACGGCCATGGGCACACAGGTATCCCTCGATGTTGCCGGTGCCAATGACACGATCTTGATCAGTGGCTCTGTAGAGCTGGTGTCGAGTGAGGCATTTGCCATCTATAATCAAGGCGCGGCCGGACATTTTTTAGCCAAGCAACAACGCGCCCTGCAACAAGATACCGAAATCGATTTTAGACGCGGCGCACTCTCGCTGGTGGATGGCAAAATGTATCGAGGTGACGGCGAGACCGCCGAAGTAGTCGCCCTTGTCGACACAGGCACCACCAGTCTCGAATCGGGGTCTTTGGACCTGAAGTTTGCTTTTGGCATAGACGATGCGCTTCCCGGCGTCACCGGCAGCGATCCGTTTCGCAGCTGGGAAAAAATTGAACAGCGCGTGGTTTTCGATGGCACTTCGCGTATCGGCAACCATGCGGCTCCCCAAGACCTAACCCTACCGAATTTTGCAAACGGACTATTGCCGGCCAGTGGTGATGCGGCCTATCCGGAAGCCAATGTTGCTTTTTCCTTTCAGCAAGTCAGCGACGATGANGGTAACGACGGTAAATCGTTGGAGCTGAAAAGCGGCCCAATCAGTATGCCTAATGTCGGCATCGTGCACGGGCCTGCACTACAAAGCGCGCAAACCTATAACCTCGAAGCCGGTGACGTACTGTCATTTGACTGGCGCGGGGTAGCTGGCGCTGGCGATTANGATGTCATGGCCTATATCGTCGATGAATCAACCGGACACACTGAAGAGCTTTTGAACGCTACCGGCCAAGGCACCGCCTCTAGCAGTTGGGCAACCGTAAACAAGACCATCGAAAAAGACGGCGACTACCGCGTCGTATTCGTCAGCGGAGTTCGCAGCGACAAGGAAGTAACTTTTGAAAACGGCACGTTCGAGAACGGTAGTGCTGGCGATACATCGATNCCAGGATGGACGACGTACACCCANCAGCTGCGTCTCGGAGGGTTAGATACCGTGGCCGGCCAGCCGACGCCGNGCGATACTGTTTTTCCCGCTACCGTGATTAACGCGGCNCCTCATGATGGTGCAGCACCCTCCAGCGCCAATTACACGGCGCGGCTATCCAACAACAGTCCTGATGGCGGCGGGCTTTCCGTGCAACTGCAATCCACCGGCGTCAGCGTGCAGGGCTTTGGCATTTTGCACGGGCCCTACNTAGTCAGTAATGAGGCGATGAACCTTAAGCCGGGAGACAGCGTGAGTTTTGATTGGCAGGCCACCGGCGGCTCGGATGCTTACGACGTTATTGGCTACTTGGTGGATGAGACCACTGGCGAAGTGCAGGAACTGNTGAATNAGACCGGCGCAACAGGCAGCGCGAGCACGAANTGGGCNACAGTCACNCAAANCGTCAGCAAACAAGGCAGCTATAAATTTGTCTTTGTCGCCGGCACGTGGGACGCCAGTGGCGGAAGCGCCGCTGGCGCGAATCTATATGTAGACAACGTGGTGGTGGATTCCAGCGAGCAAATTGTGCAAGCCGATGCTGCGCTNCGCATCGATGAAGTGGTCATTACCAAAGACACAGCCAACATTGATGAGCAGGAGCTAAACAAACTGATTGATCGCCTGTACGGCTTCGAAGAGGACGGCGGACGAATTTATGATCTCCAGCGNATAGGAAATCGCATTGAGATTGATTCAAAGCCTATCGTTGCCGAGTTGGAAAGCGTTGATTCTATCGATGTGCGAACCAATACAGGTGCCAATTCTGCGCTGACGATATTGGATCAGGCTTTGGCCTTTTCTGCTGACCGGCAAGCGGGTGTNAGTGCGTTATCNCAGTCGGTGGACTATCGCATGGAGCGCTTACTCGANCGATCGCTACAAATGGAGACGGCGAGGGGCCGCATCGTAGACGCGGACTTCGCATTAGAAAGCGCTTTGCTGGCTAAGGAAGAAATGATCAAACAGCTCGCGGGCTTTGTGCTGACCAATACCAATGAAATTCTCAGATCGACTCTAAACTTGCTGCGTTAATCCTTCGGGCGCCATCCGTTGTGGGATATGCGCGGGCCATTATTTGAGTCCAACATGAAGACGCGTGCCCCGCTCGGCGGGTGCAGTCAGTTTGGCTAAGCCGGCTNTCCTAATCGCTGCCAACGACGCTCGAACGNTTTTGCTTCAAGTGGCGATTNAGNAACTCCAGCATAGCCTCTGAAAAGATNNTGCGATTGTCTTGCCTCGACANATAGTGGTCGCCCTCTGCCAACTCAATNAACTCCGACGGCTTGCCGCTGTCTTGCAGAGCCTTAAACATCCTGCGAGATTCAACAGGGCTAACAATTCGGTCATCTGCAGACGCCACGATGAGCATTGGCGAGCGTATGTCATCGATATGGTTTATCGGCGAGTCCCGGCGCAGGCTTTCATCGTCTTTCCAGAGTCGGCCTATATGACGAGTCATGTAGAAGCCCCCAATGTATTTTCGCATCCGGCGAAGCACAGCTCGCAAATCACTGACCCCATTCAGCGAGACCGCGCACTGATAAAGGTTCGGCTCTCGCACGGCGCTAATCATCGCTGCGTAGCCACCAAAGGAGGCGCCGGTGATACATAGGCGTTTGGCATCAGCGAAGCCCNGTTCGATCAGCCAGTTTGTGCCATCAGTCACATCATTAATCATGGCCTCTCCCCAGTTGCCTTGACCGGCTTTTTCGAAATTTACGCCATAGCCCGTGGAGCCCCGAAAGTTCATCTGCAGAACGCCGTATCCNGCGCCTGCCAGCATTTGCGCAAGCCAGTCAAAACGGCGAAAGTCGCGCGCGTGCGGCCCGCCATGAGGAAGTACGACAAAAGGCAGGGCCTTAGCTGAATCGAGTGAGTGACCATTCGGCAACGTCAGGTATGCGGGAATTTGCAAACCATCTCGGCTCTCGTAGCTGACGGCGAAAACCTCTGCGAGTTTGCTTTCGTCAATTCGCGGGTACTTTTTGCCAAAGGCGGCCAAGCTGCGCTTTTTGGCATCAAACAGGTAGAGATCGCCAGGTACTTTTGGCGAGTTAACGGTAAAAACTGCTCGCGACGAATCTCGCGAAATGGATTCCAAATCGATATTCGAATCTGCGTACTTGTCGCTGAGAAGGGCATAGATTTCAGCGACGTCGGGATCGTAAATTCGCGGTGCGGTAGCTTCGTCCTGATATCGAACCAGAACAATTGACTCCCCTTTAGGATCCAGCGTGACACTCGCTACCTCAGTGTGCGCTGCCTCAAACAGGATTCGCTCTGAACCACTAGCCACATTGAACTCATAGACATGGCGCAATCCAAAGTTGTTCTTATTTAGTTTGCCGTCAGCCTCTGCTGGCAGCATCAGCACGAAATATAAATTGGGATTTTTGGTGGGTAGTGCGAGCACCTCCGCATCTCGCTCGACGAGCGTGGGAACATCGTGCCATACCCCTGCCGCGTCTTTTAGATTCAAAACAGCGGTTTGTTGATTGCTGGTAAAGCCGTAGCCAACTCGCACATCACCAAGTCGATCAGCACTCCACCAAAGGATATTTTTCCTTGGACGTTGAATGGCTTTGTTGGGCAATCGAGACCGAGGCCCATCAACCGCGAACACAGAAGCANCCTTTGGATTATTGTCGCGATTGCCAGNAATTAAAAAAGTGCCNGGCTCGCCAAAAACCCCGCCTAGGATTTCATCCTGTATTTGCATAAACCCTGCGCCTTTCTCGCGTTTGAACAGGGTTTTGGTCTTCCCCGAACGTGTGTCCACATACATCGTTCGGGTGACAGTCACCGGNGTACCGCCGAAACTGGTTGGCTGCTCAAAGCTCACCAGCTTACTTTCATCACTCAGCCATAGCGTTCTGTTTACTTTCCAGCCTTTTCCGCCACCCAACAGTATGGGGTCTTCNGCACCGTCCAGATCACTAATCAGCAGNCCAAGCTCGTTATCCACCGCAAAACGTGCGCTCAGGTATTTGCCTGAGGGAGATAACTGCGGTTGTAGAAGATTTGGTAGNNGATAGAAGTTGCTGGCTGGCTGCTGGGTCTGCTGCTCGGNTTTGGAGTGGGCGGNATGAGCGATGCAGGGTACGAAAAGAGCGAGACTAAATACGCCGTGGCANATAAGTTGNGCCATGATGCGAAAAANGTGACGGCCGTAAAAAAGTCTNACCATAGGGNTTCAGTATCTTTGTCTAAACTCTCGCTCGTATTTGCAAAAGTTAAAGTTTACGTATGCGTTTCTCATGTCGCGCTAGAAGATCTTCGGCAACAAGCACCCATGATATAACGGCCGACCTGCGTTGTCGGCTATGCAGCGATTCAACCCCTAATTTGACAGATCTTCAGTGTTTATAGGCACCCCGAAATTGCTGCACCACATCTACCGCTGCACATTTTAGGCATTGGGAACAAGCGTAGCCCAAATGCGTTGCCGCGAGAGTCATTGAAGTGTCTTGATCGCGCTGCCTGACGCTGGGCTTCAAAAACATCTTCACCGCAAGGGGTAAGGGTTGCTCCAACTGTTTAGCGTTAGGCGACGATAGCGCTGTACTCCTCCTCGCGCAGTACCACGCAAGCATGATGGAATTACTGTCGCAGGTGTTGCGGTCGTGATTAAGCCTCCCGAAATGTTAGACTCT
>PBTJ01000036.1 GCA_002726925.1 Gammaproteobacteria bacterium
CCTCAATTTTTTGAGCGCGCTATTGTCCTGTTCACGTGTAGAAGTGTCAAACAACTTTGCTCACGCAAGGGGTTTTGCAGGCGAGGCCCTAGTTAAAGCCGCCTGCATCACTCGCCATCACTAGCTTCGGCCACAAAAGNACCACCTCAAGATCGACTTGTTGCCCACGTATCGTGACGCGGCCCGGCAACCAGACATTATTCACCAACTGATGATCGGCAAAGGCGACATTCCAGTCGCGTTGTTGCACAGCAATCAGCCGCTCCAAGGTGTCCATACGCTTATTCGCAACCGGCATGTTTGGCGCCGTGGCGCCTCGCAGCCAAGCGCTCAGAGCGCCGACCGGCACCGACCAACCGAAANGCGNCTGCATCAGCTCTGTGGCGCCACCCGACAGCTGCTGGCTACCTTCGGTAATGATGAAATTCGCTTCGTTACCCTGAAGATGGGTGCGCCCCATACCCAGCGNGCCCCAAAGCCAGATATCGTATTCACCGTTTTGCTGCTGCCAGCGAAAACGCAGACNTTGCGCGAGATCACCCGCACTGACTTTCGCCTTCCCGCTGACCGCATAGTTTGCTGGGGTTTGTGGCGCTCTTACCGCCGCTTCATCAGACGTCGGCAGAGATACGCAGCTCATGAGCCAGGCNGCCAAAACGACAACCATGCCGAGACGGACTGAATTGCTTGTTGACCACAAAGCGAACCAAGCATTCATCGGCCGCGCCATGCCTGCTGTACCTGCCCCAGTTCTGATATNATTGACTGTTCCATTTTGTCGTCGCTTGGCGGGTCATGAGCATATTGGCATACGGCCTAAATTATCGCACGGCCCCCCTGGACCTCAGGGAGCGGGTCGCATTCCCAGAAGAAGGTCTGGGCACAGTCCTGCGCGATATTCGGCAAGAGCTGCCTGCCATCAAAGAAGTCGCCATCGTCTCTACTTGTAACCGTACCGAGATTTACTGCGCCGCCAACAGCGATTGCGCCGACGACATCGGCGATTGGCTATCGCAAAGCAAAAAAGTAGATCTACAAGAGCTGCAGGGGGCCAGTTATCAATACTGGGACCATGATGCGGCACGGCACTCGATTCGCGTGGCGGCGGGCCTCGACTCGCAGATGCTTGGCGAGCCACAAATCATGGGGCAAGTAAAAACGGCCTTTGCGCTCGCCCAAGAACATGGCACCTGTGGGCCTGAACTGAATCTGCTGTCACGACTGACCCTGCAAACCGCCAAACAGGTGCGCAGTCAAACCGACATTGGTCGCAATCCAATTTCTGTTGCCTATGCGGCAGTTTCTCTTGCCGCCCAATTGTTCAGCGACCTGCCCAGCAAGCGTGCATTGCTGCTCGGTGCCGGCGAGACCGTCGCACTGGTTGGTGAGCATTTACGCAGCAGGGGCGTCAGCGACCTGACCATTGCCAACCGCACCCTCGCCAATGCGCAAACCTTGGCCGCTACACTTGGAGCCAACGCGCTGCAGCTGTCNGATGTTGCCAAGGTGCTCGCNCAATTCGACATGGTGATTGCCTCGACGGGCAGCACGCTACCGGTNTTAGGTAAGGGCACCGTGGAGCAAGCGATTAGGGAACGCAAACGGCGCCCGATGTTCATGGTCGATATTGCGNTTCCTCGAGATATCGAGCCCGGCGTAGGTGAGCTACCGGATGTGTATCTCTATACCATTGATGACCTGACCCAGTTGGTGGAAGTGAACAAGGCCCGACGCTTGCAGGCGGCTTNTGGTGCAGAGAATTTGGTGGAACAGGGGACGCAGCAGTATCAACGAGAACGACGGGTGCAGCGTGGCCAAGGCCTACTAGAAGCATTTCGCACTCAAGCCGAACAGGTGCGAGACAATGAGATGGCACGCACGCTGAAAGCCCTCGAGAACGGCGCAGACCCTACCCGGGCCCTGCAAAAACTTGGTAACGCGCTGACCAATAAGCTGATTCACCCCACTACCGCTGCCATTCGTAACGCTGCCGCAGAAGATCGACTCGACCAGCTCGACTTTATTCAGAACACCTATGATTTGCAGGTAACAACCGCCGAGGATAGCCAAGCCCACCAAGCAGGGCCTGCAAACAACCACGACGAGGAATCCTAGTGCTCCTGACCGATAGCATGATGTCCAAGCTAGAGAGTTTGCGGGATCGATTTGAGGAAGTTGCTGCGCTGTTATCGGATGCCGAGATCATGGCAGACCGCGAGCGCTTTACTGCCCTNTCGAAAGAGTACGCAGAAATTGAACCTGTCGTAGCGTGCTATCAGAAAGCTGTGCTCCTTGAAGGGAACATTTCCGACAACGAGCAATTGTTGGAGGAAGATGACCCGGAAATGCGCGAGCTGGCCCAGCAGGATATCGCCGACTGCAAGACCGCTCTGGAATCGCTCACCGGTGAGCTACAAACCCTTCTTCTGCCCAAGGATCCCAACGATCAGTCCAACGTATTCCTTGAAATACGCGCAGGCACTGGTGGCGACGAGGCGGCCATCTTCTCCGGCGATTTATTTCGTATGTACAACAAATTTGCGGAGCAGAAAGGCTGGCGCGTCGAGGTGATGAACGAACGCCCCGGCGAACATGGTGGCTTCAAGGAAATCATCACGCGCATTGAAGGCAAGGATGTTTATAGCCANTTGAAGTTTGAATCCGGCGCGCATCGGGTGCAGCGGGTGCCTGAAACCGAATCCCAAGGCCGAGTGCATACCTCTGCCTGTACCGTCGCTGTGATGCCGGAAGTCGACGAAATTGATGAGATCGACATCGATAAGAAGGACATTCGCGAAGACACCTTTCGTGCGTCTGGGGCAGGCGGTCAGCACGTCAATAAAACCGACTCCGCCATACGTTTGACGCATTTACCCACGGGTACCGTGGTGGAATGCCAGGACGAACGCTCGCAGCACAAGAATCGTGCCCGTGCGATGTCGCTGTTAAAGGCTCGACTGCTAGATGCGGCGNTGACGAAACAGCAAGACGAACAAGCGGCCAATAGGCGCCAGTTAGTTGGCTCTGGNGACCGGTCTGAGCGCATTCGGACCTACAATTTTCCACAGGGACGCGTTACGGATCATCGAATCAACCTCACCTTGTACAAGCTCGATGAAGTCATCGAGGGCGACTTGGCTTCGGTGGTAGAACCCTTGGTGCGAGAGCATCAGGCTGACTTGCTGCAGCATCTGGCTGATGGCTGAACAACAGCAGCCGCTCACCATTGCAAGCTGGCTGCGGCAACAGGGATCCTTGGCAAGACTTGAGCTGGAAATCGCCCTTTGTCATGCGCTGGACTGCTCCCGCGCACATCTGCTCAGTCATCCAGAACAGCAACTGACCTGCCGCGAGCTAAAACAACTCGGTCATTGGACCCACCAGCTTCGTAATCACGTACCGCTGGCCTATTTGACTGGTGAGCAAGAGTTCTGGGGATTGTGCCTGAGCGTCGATGAACGAGTGCTAGTGCCTCGTCCTGACACCGAGGTTTTGGTTGAGTGCGCGCTGGAGTGCTTGCCCGATGCCCCCGCCTCAACGCAGGCTCGCGCGCTGCAAGCCCTAGATCTAGGNACCGGTAGCGGCGCCATCGCCTTGGCCATAGCCCAAGAGCGCCGCGATGTGGACATGCACGCCTGCGACAACAGCGCCGAATGTCTGGCTGTCGCCGAGACCAATAGCCGCGCGCTGGGTCTACCCATTTCCCTACACTTAAGTGATTGGTTTCAGCGCGTTGACCAGCGCTTTCATATCATCGTCGCGAACCCGCCTTACATCGATAGCGAAGATCCACATCTGTCCCAGCTGCAGGCCGAGCCACAAGGTGCCCTGGTGGCGCCAGACCATGGGCTGGGCGATTTACAGGCTATTGTTGAACGAGCGCCCGCGCACTTGTATCGCGGTGGTTGGCTGCTGTTGGAACATGGCTACGACCAAGGCATGGCGACACGCGAACTGCTGACCAATCGTGGCTTTGAGCAGGTCCGCACTCGACGAGATCTTGGCGGCAATGAGCGGGTCAGTTGGGGGCGGCTGCCCGTGAATGAGGCAGACTGATCCCATGGATGACCATCAACTACTGCAGTTCAGCCGCCACATCATGCTCCCAGACTTTGACGTGGAAGGTCAGGAAAAACTACTACAGGCGAGCATCCTGCTAATTGGTGCAGGCGGTTTAGGCTCGCCCATTGCCCTGTATCTTGGAGCTGCGGGAGTCGGCACGCTGACCATCGTAGACGACGATCAGGTGGATACCTCGAATTTACAGCGCCAAATTGCACACCGCACCGCCGATGTTGGCGTTAACAAAGCGAAGTCTGCAGCGATATCAGTGCAGGCAATCAATCCGTTCGCCACAGTCAGAGCTATCCAACAGCGTCTGCCCGCAGAAGCCCTGCAACTGGAGGTGGACCAAGCTGATCTTGTGATAGACGCTACGGATAATGCAGCCACCCGCTACCTGCTCAACCAACTGTGTTGGCAGCAGCGCACGCCCCTTGTCAGCGGTGCAGCCGTGCGCTGGGAAGGTCAAATCAGCGTGTTTGACCCGCGGCAAGAATCGCCTTGCTACCAGTGCCTGTATCCGGACACTCAGGCGGATACCGCGCAAAACTGTGCCGAAAATGGTGTGATCTCACCGCTGGTGGGCGTCATCGGTAGCATGCAGGCCCTCGAGGCCATCAAGTGCCTGACCGGCGTCGGCGAGAGCCTCGTAGGGACGTTGTTATTTTTTGATGCCAAGTATGGGCAATGGCAGCGCATCCGCTTGACGAAGAACCCAACTTGCCCGGTTTGCGCGGACTAGCCGGGACGGCTTCTCATTGACTAACTACTAGCCTCAGTTCCTCACCCAGGCTCGCCAGTAACTGCTGCTTTACACGCTGCAAATCGACTGCACAAAACGCCGCCATATGGCTTGTGGTGGTATCTGTGAGGCCGCAAGGGTTAATGCGCGAAAAAGGTTCCAGATCCATATCTACGTTTAGGCTCAAACCATGGTAGCTGCACCCCTTGCGCACTCTCAGGCCGAGTTGGGCGATTTTTTGCGTATCCACATAGACGCCAGCGGCACCGTCTCGCAGCTGACTGGCAATATCGTAGGTCTTGAGCACCTGCTGTATGGAGTGCTCGATACCACAAACCAAATCTCGCACACCCAGTTTGTGACGCCGCAAATCCAGTAATAGGTAGGCGGTGATTTGTCCCGGGCCGTGGTAGGTAACCTGCCCACCGCGATCCGACTGGATCACAGGAATACTACCCGGCGCCAGCAGATGCTCCGCCTTGCCTGCTTGGCCCTGGGTAAATACCGGCTGATGTTCGGTCAGCCAGATCTCGTCTTGGCTGTGCTCATCACGATTTCGGGTAACGGCCTGCATGGCTGCCAAGACCGTCGAGTATTCCGACACGCCGAGATCACGAACCTGAACCGTCATATTTTGGGCGCCGGCATTCGGCATGGTGTTTGATCTCACATTATTGCTGCTTGGCTAAAGGATAATACGAACCGCCTGATGCGCCAGCAGCTCTTGATACAGCGCCTTCAAGTGACTCTCGCCCTCTGCCCAGAGGTTCACCCGCAACGAGACAAACTTATCACCACGACTGGAGCGACTGTTGATGTCGTCTGGGGACACTTTCGGCGAGTGGCAGCGCACAATATCGATCACTTCAGCGATATGCCGCTCTCCCGTCGCCACGATGATCTTAATCGGGTAGCGACAGGGGAACTCGATGAGGGGTTCGTTATTCATCGGCGGCAGGTTGATCGAACATTAAGAAAACGTAATCGCCGAGCTGAGACAGCCAGCCAGATTCCTCGACATCGATTTCGGCGAGCACGTCGCCTGCGTAAATCACATCGTCGCCAAGCTTAAGCTCGATGGTGCCAAGTACATCACCTTTGCTTATAGGCGCCTCAAAATAGGCGGGCACGCTGATAGACGCATCGATGTCTTGGTAATACCCCTTGGGAAAAGTCACGATCACGTCCTCGGCTACCCCCAATGGCAGCGCCTCGACCTCACCGTAAAAGATGGGCTGCTCCTGTAAGGTCGTCCCCGGCTTGTAGAGCGTCTTGGTCTCATAATTGCGGAATCCGTAAGACAACAGCTTTTGGCTCTCGCGCATACGTGCTTCATCGTTTTCGGCACCCAGTACCACGCTGATGAGCCGCATGCCATTGCGCTCGGCAGAGGCCACCAAGCAGTAGCCGGCGGCGTTGGTAAAACCGGTCTTAACCCCGTCTACGGATCGATCTCGCCACAGCAGCCGATTACGATTGGGCTGTTCGATGTTGTTATAGGTATAGCTTTTTTGCGAATACAGCGCGTACTGCTCCGGGTGATTTTTTATCAGCGCCGTTGTCAATAAGGCTAGATCCCAAGCGGTGCTGTAATGCTGCTCGCTCGGCAGCCCGGTGGCATTGCGGAACTGGGTATCGTTCATATTGAGGAACTGCGCTTGCTGATTCATCAAATCGGCAAATTGATCTTCATTGCCTGCAATGTGCTCAGCCAAGGCGACGCTGGCGTCATTGCCCGATTGAATGATGACGCCCTTAAGTAGTTCAGAGACCGCCACACTGGTGCCTTCTCGAATGAACATTTTTGAACCGCCAGTGCGCCAAGCGTTGACGCTGATTTGCACCCTCTCTTCAACGCCGAGTCGCCCGCGGCGAATTTCCTCTTCCACCACATAGCCAGTCATGATTTTTGTCAAACTTGCCGGAGCACTGCGCTCCCGGGCGTTATGCTCGGCCAATACCTTGTTGGTATCCGCATCAATCAGTAAAAAAGACGACGCCTGTAAATTCGGCGGCGGCAGCAAGGGTGTTGAATTGGCTGCGAAAGCAGAGCTAGAGACCAGAGCGAAAAATACAAGGACAGGGCCAAGTCGGGGCATAACGAATAGCTTCCGTGGAAATGTGAATATTAGCGTCCGGGCACTAGCGCGGGCAATCCAATGTCTAGGGCGATTAACAATGCCTGCAACCTATTGAATCCCGACTTAGATGAAATCGGGCCGATCCGCAGGGAAAACCCACCCCGATCCCCAGCGATAATCTGCACCGACGAATCACCCAAACTGACGAGGCGGTCAAGCGCACGGCGTGCTTGCTGCTCGGAGCTAAACTGCCCTGCGTGCAGATAATAGGGCTGCTCGGTGTCTTGGGGTTGTGGTTCCAGACCTGATGGGTCCAATACTTCGATGCGCACCAGCGCCGTGCCTGCCTCATGAAAGTCGAGTTTTACTGCCGCCGCAAACGACAAGTCGATCAACCGCTCTGCATGAAATGGCCCTCGATCGTTGATTTTCACGATGGTACTTCGACCGTTTTGCAGATTCGTCACCCGCGCAAAAACAGGAATCGGCAGCGAACGATGCGCGGCGGTGAGTTGGTACATGTCGTATACCTCGCCGCTGGACGTTCTGCGGCCATGAAACTTAGCGCCGTACCATGAGGCGACGCCGTCCGCTTGGTACCCCTGCGCGGATGGCATAACCGAATAGGTCTTCCCCCAAACCTCGTATTCAGGCCTGTTGCCAGTAGCGCTAGGTTGGAGCGCCACGACTTGTGGGTTGGGCAATTGGCTCATTTGCACAAGCTCCGCTCGGGAGAGCGGAGGCGCTCTGTCCGGTCCTGTGCCCGTCGGTATGGAATCAATAGCCGTACCTGTACAGCCGGATAGGAAAGCAATCG
>PBTJ01000004.1 GCA_002726925.1 Gammaproteobacteria bacterium
TATCGTTAAGCGAAACCTCGGCTTCTTTTCAACCGCTGATTCTCTGGTAGCCAACAACTTGGTGCTGGCGATCTATCGCTTGATCACCAACCCAGAGTGCCGCCAATATCTGCTACGTCAGGCATTTGAAGAAGCCATTCATACCCACGCTTATCAGTACTGCATCGAGTCACTGGGCATGGATGAAGGCGAAATCTTCAACATGTATCACGAAGTACCCTGCGTAGCCGAAAAAGCTTCATGGGCACTCAAATATACCAAAGAGATCGAAGACCCTACCTTCAATACGGGGACGCTAGAAAAAGACAGGATTTTACTGAAAAATTTAATCGCTTATTACTGCGTTTTAGAGGGCATCTTTTTCTACTGTGGCTTCACACAAATACTATCGATGGGCCGAAGAAATAAGATGACGGGAACGGCGGAGCAGTTTCAATACATATTAAGAGATGAGTCGATGCACGTAAATTTTGGTATCGACGTGATTAATCAAGTTAAGCTTGAAAACCCGCATTTGTGGGATGACGACACGCAGTCGTCGGCTCGGTCCATGATTATAGAAGGCACCACGTTAGAGATAAGTTATGCACGCGACACCATGCCCCGCGGTGTACTGGGCATGAACGCAAACATGATGGAAGAATACCTACAGTTCATCGCCAATCGCCGACTGGCGCAGATTGGTTTGACCGAGCAGTATCCCGGAGNNAAGAACCCNTTCCCGTGGATGTCTGAAATCATGGATTTNAAGAAAGAGAAGAACTTCTTTGAAACTCGCGTGACGGATTANCAAACCGGTGGNGCGCTGACTTGGGACTAAATCGCTAGACCTAGCACAGTAAGCGAAGCGCAAAAAGCCCTCTCATCAGAGGGCTTTTTTTTAACNAGTAGTCGCGTAATTTNCTCATTTATGCAGCCCTTGGCTCTGGGAAACTATGGCGCTGGCAAATGCGAAAGATGCATGCCGTATCGCTCCTCAAACTCCGCGATATAACAAGATTCATCCGTATCTGCCGGATGAAAATTCCTGCGAAAGTAAACGCCATAGCCACCGGCGATTTTTGTCAAAAACCCCTCTCGGCCGAACAAAAATGACATTCCCCGACGCCAACCTTGGACGTCAAGCAACAAACCTTCCTTCGNAAGCAAAAACAGATGCCGGATGAATAGTTCAAGTGGAAATACCACGGCGACGTGCAAAGCAGCGATCAAACGTAGTGTGTAGTTGCCAACCGCTTCTTCGAACACATCGAACGNTACAGCCTTGTGTTCAATTTCTTCAACGGCATGCCAATGCCACATCAGCCTAAAATCCTCATGCATTGGATCTAAATACTTCGCTTCGTTTTCCAGTAGCGTGACAGCGGCCACAGCAGTGATGTGTTCGATTACCGTCGTTACCGCTAAGGCATAGCGAGGAAGGAGCTTTACCATCCATTTCATCAGCAATCGATCAAAGCGATTGATCTGATCCAGTGTGCCAAAACCCTGATCATCAAGTATCCGCATGTGNGCGTCATGCTCTCGACTATGCTGGCCTTCCTGCCGTATAAAATAAGCGNCTTNNGTTTTGAGACCTTCGTCTTGAATTTGCTCAGCGAAGCTACGCACGCTCAAAATGAAAAAACGTTCCCCCTCTGGAAATGTGCTGGAGACCGCGTCAAAGAACAACGACTCGAAACCCTTGCCGNCGAACCAATACGTTGGCGTAGCAGCATTTGGATGTCTCGAAATTTTTCGGGGAACAATGNGCATANGAACTCTGATNGAGGGAGGTAGCTGATATTTTCCGCGCCACGCGTGCTTATCGCTACTAAGTCGCTACTAAGCTTCGCGGGTTTTAAAATATAATGGCGTGTCAACCACCAAGCAAACCGAGCATCAGAAATTCTATACCGCTCATCGATTGAAGTTCTTGTAAACTCTNGTCTTGACGCTGGTCGCACTTTGCGCAACCGGTCTGAGATACTGACACAACAAAAAAATCTTCGCTCGTCGCCGGCTTGTAGCCAGCGACTTTTCTATTGTTGTCTGCTGACTTCTCNAGGCCCGAAAAGATGAATCACCTGCTTACCACCCCACTGCTTCTGCTTAGCTTTATCAGCCTATTCATCTCGCNCATGGCGACGGCGGACACCACNGTCNCCTATCGGGTCGACGGCCTCAGCGCCGAAGCCGAAATACTCGTTGACCAATACGGCGTGCCGCACATCTACGCGAACGATCACTACGACGTATTCTTTGTCCAAGGCTTCAACGCCGCCCGAGATCGACTTTGGCAAATCGACCTGTGGAAGCGTCGCGGCTTAGGACAGCTTGCCGAAATTCTCGGCGAGCGACATGTGGCTCAGGATAAAGCCGCGCGACTATTTGTCTATCGCGGTGATATGTACGCCGAGTGG
The DNA here is from genome assembly GCA_002726925.1 of Gammaproteobacteria bacterium. GTDB lineage: Bacteria > Pseudomonadota > Gammaproteobacteria > Pseudomonadales > Azotimanducaceae > UBA4421. Next base: position 2,403 of record PBTJ01000004.1, read on the forward strand.
CTGGCCTATGGCAACGATGCCAAGCGCATTACCGAGTCCTTCACCGCAGGAATCAATGCCTATATCGAGGCTGCNAAGGCCAATCCAAAGCTGATGCCGGTGGAATTCGCCATACTAGGCTACGCGCCTAGCAGGTGGTCGGCGGACGATGTGGTACGCATTCGTAGCAACGGCCTGTGGCGTAACGTGGTCACCGAGGTTTGGCGGGCAAAGCTCGCCTGCGAGAAAAAACAGAATCTTGCCGCCCTGTGGCTGACCTTGGAGCCTGCCTGGCAGACCGCAACGCCGGCTGGTCTTGATCCCTGCCTGATTCCAGACAACGTGTTAAATGACTACTTACTTGCCAAGGCGCCTGTCGACTTCAGCCAGCAGCCTGCCCAAGCACAGTTAGCCAGCTTGCTTGAGCGCGAAACCATTGCCGCCCACAACTTGGATATAGGCAGTAATAACTGGGTGGTGGCCGGATCGCGCACCANCACNGGACGCCCGATTTTGGCGGATGATCCACACCGCAGCCANGCGGTGCCCTCTCTGCGCTATGTGGCACATTTGAACGGTCCGGGCATCAATGTGATTGGCGCGGGAGAGCCCGCCCTACCCGGTATTTCCATTGGTCATAACGACAAAATCGCCTTCGGCCTCACCATCTTCCCCATCGATCAAGAAGACCTCTACGTGTACGCGAAGAAACGCGGTGGCTATCTCTATCAGGGCGATGTGGAGCCCTTTACCGAAATCGAAGAAAGCATCNCCATTAAGGGCGGTAAGACTCAGAGCATCACCCTGAAATTTACCCGTCATGGCCCAGTGGTCGCCGAAACCGAAACTCATGCCTTCGTCGTGCGCGCGGCTTGGCTGGAGCCAGGTATGGCCCCCTACTTCGGCAGTATCGAATACATGCGAGCCGAGAATTTTCGCGAGTTCATCGGCGCACTCAACCGCTGGGGAGCACCCTCAGAAAATCAGGTNTATGCCGACACCGACGGCAACATTGGCTACAAGCCGGCGGGNCGTTTTCCCAAACGCGATAACTGGGATGGTCTTATGCCGGTACCCGGCGACGGCCGCTACGAATGGGATGGCTACTTCGACATGGACGTGCTGCCCGAAGAGTACAACCCAGAACGCGGTTTCACCGGCACTGCCAACGCCATGAGCCTGCCAGACAACTACCCCATCGAACGCTACAAGGTGGGTTTTGAATGGTCNGCACCTTGGCGCTACAAGCGGCTTTGGGAGTACCTTGATACGCCGAAGCCGCATAGCATGGAAAATTCTCTCGATTTGCAGCGCGACTATCACTCGGTGCTAGCCCGACGCGTGCTTGGCCTGCTGCCGGAACTNGCCGCCANCAATCCAAAAACCGGCGGCCCATTGCTAGCGAACTGGGANCAGCGTCTGGAGGCAGATAGCTCGGCCGCAGCACTGTGGAATGTATGGTATTACCGCCACCTAAATCCTGCTCTCGGTAACATGCTGACCAAAGGAGATCCCCTACCTTCTGGGTCTTTGTCGACGCAAACNTCCCTAAAGCTATTAGAGACCAACGAAGGTCAAAGGCTCGCTGCAGCAAGTTTACGAAACGCCTGGGCTGCGACCACCGAGCTGCTTGGCGCAGACGCGTCGCAATGGCAGTGGGGAGATCTACATCAAATAATGTTTGCGCATCCCCTGCAGAATCGCGTCGATGCAAANTTAGCTAAAGACATGAAAATTCGAGCCTATCCGCGGGGCGGCAGCGCCAACACCACCAACAATACAAGTTTCTATGACGACACCTTTAACGTGCGCAGCGGTGCTTCGTTTCGCATGGTCGTCGATGTCGGCAATTGGGACGATGCACGCATGACCAACGCGCCGGGACAGTCAGGCGATCCGCGCTCGCCGTTNTACGACAACTTGCTAGAAAACTGGGCTACCGAGGGCCATGTGCCTATGTTGTTCTCGCGGGAAAAAGTCGAAGAAAGTGCCGTGCTCACTATTTCGCTAACGCCGAAAAAATAGCGGGCAGGCAATTAGAGAAAGACTTAGTCCCTCGGCGGGAGCTGCTGACAGATCTCTTTAAGCGCCGCCACAAAGGCCAGTGGCTGATCGAGAAAGACATGATGCTGCGCGTCGGCGATTTCCTGAAATGGAAAATCCTGGGGCACCAGCTCTTGCATATACTCAAGGCTCTGGCGGGAATACAGCTCGCTGTCAGCACCAAATATCACGCCCAANGGCACGGCCAGCGACTGAAAATCTTCTGGCTGACGATCTACCTCAGTAAGGGTTGTTAANANGTCCTCATCGAACTTCCACGCCCAGCCNCCGTCCATGGGCATCAGTGAGTTGCGCGCTATATACTGCAGTATGTACTCGTTTTCGCAGGGCTGGGGTGGCTGCAGACGAAAACGCATGAGAGCGCTTTCTTTATCTGGGTAAATCTTGCCCTGCATCCCGCCCATCTTGGGACGGTCGGGTATTGGCTCGTCTGGATGACGAATACCCGAGTCCACCAACACCAAACCGCCAAATTTCTCCGGATGCAAATTGGCCGCCTTCACTGCCATGTAGCCGCCAAAACTGTGGGCAACCACTATGGCGTCGTCACCTAACCCTGCGTCGTCAATGACCGCTAGGATTTCTTCCGCATAGGTCTTGCTGGAATACTCATAGCGGTAATCCGAATCCCCCATGCCGGTGAGGTCCATGGCGGCAATTTGATACTGATCGGTGAGTTGCGGGGCAATAAAGTCCCACCAGCGCGAGTGAGCATTCATGCCGTGTATGAGCAGCATGCCGGGCTTACCGGGCGCAGCATAAAAACGGTANGCAACATCGCATTCGTCCACTTCGATGGTGCGACTCTCGACAGGTGTNTCAANGGCCTCCCAGAACCAATCCGGAATGCTCGATGTGTCCTCTTTGTCCCAGCGTGCCATCAGCCCTCCTCCTCTAACTCGCTTTACCCGGCGTTGCCGGTGCTAAACCTTCGGCGCTAAAGCGCGCCGAAGCGTTTCAGATGAAAGTCGGCNTTGCCGAACAACGTGTCGATAATAGTCAGGCGCTTGAAGTAGTGTCCAATNCTCAGCTCCTCGGTCATGCCCATACCGCCATGCAGCTGCACGGCGTTTTGACCTACGAACTTACCTGACTTACCAATTTGCACCTTGAAGGCGCTGATGGCTTTTTGCGCCTCAGGACCGTAGCCCTCGTCCATGCGCATGGCCGCCATGAACATCAACGATTTCGATTGCTCATGCTCCATAAACATATCGACCATGCGATGCTGCAGCACCTGAAACTTACCAATGGCTTGGCCAAACTGTTCGCGCTGGCGGCAGTACTCGACGGTTTCTTTGTAGAGCTTNTCCATGCAACCAACAGCTTCTGAGCCAACGGCCATGATGCCTTCGTCGATTGTCCGTTCCAACACAGCGTAGCCCTGACCGACTTCGCCAATCACGCTGTCTGCATCTACCTTNACGCCTTCTAGCGTAATCTCCGAGGCGCGAAAAGCATCCACGGTCGGGTAATCGCGACGCGAAACGCCTGCAGCCTTGGGATCAATTGCGAACAGCGTGATGCCGTCTTGATCACGCTGCTCGCCAGAAGTGCGGGCGCTCACCACGATGAGCTGTGCGGCTGGGCCATTAAGCACCACGGCCTTGTAGCCGTTAAGCACATAGCCGTCGCCTTCTGCTGTCGCAGTGGTCGTGATATCCGCTAAATTGAAACGCGCTTGGGGTTCGGCATAGGCCAGCGCCGCTTGGATGCTGCCATCGATAATGCCCGTCAAAAGCTTGGCCTTTTGCGCCTCGCTACCACCGTGCTTGATCGCACCACCAGCCAACACGACGGTGGCCAAATAGGGTTCGATCACCAAACCGTGCCCAAACTGCTCCATCATCAGGGATGATTCTACTGCGCCGCCGCCGAAGCCACCGTCGGCTTCAGAAAAAGGTACGCCCAACCATCCCAGTTCTGCAAAAGTGCTCCAATTCGCAGCGTCATAGCCAAGATCTGAAGCGGCGCTCTTTTGGCGATCATCAAAGCCGTAATCGCTTTGCACAAATCGCTCGATGCTCTCGTGCAACATGGTTTGTTCTTCTGTGAAGGAAAAATCCATTCATCTACCCCTTTGCTTAACTGAAGTTATTCGGTGGTTTACGAGCCCGACGGCAACTTGTTTTCCGCTTGCGGGATCGTTATCGCATCCGTGTTGTTCATCGTCCCCGCTCATTTTGCCGCGACGGTTNCTCGGCGGCTTACGGGGTCTCTCCCAGTCCCAGCCACTGTCTGGCCAGAACATCTCTTGGGTTCCATCCATAGTGCGACGTAGCCAGTGCACTCAGTGCTTGGCTGGTTAACATCGCTGTCTCACCCGACGCATCCCCTCTTGGATGAATCGGCCCTTCGTTATGCTCACGCAGGGNGCTGACGTCGGGCAGAGCATAATACCCGAAGCTGGCCAGCTGTAGAGCACCAATTTGCTGTCCTANCTCCTGAGCTTTAAGNCTCAGCATCGGCATGGGCAGGGGGGTGGCAAGCGGCGGCANCAGGGGTGCGAGNGCCCGATTTTCCAGTGCCCGAAGACTCTGCAACGCGACCTCTGCCTCGTAGAGCTGAGTCAGCAGCGTATCGGTATCTTCGTGCGTATTTACCATGAGTTCCTTGCGTAGCAACCGCAGCTGCTCCGCCAAACCAAAAGAGTTGGCCTCGGGCAGCACAGACTCCGATAACGTTTCTGGCTGGGCTAAGGCGGCCAGCAGCGCTTCGCCGCGAAGCAAGAGCATTTCATCAGGCGCAACAACGACCTCGTCGAGCAGCACATGAAACCAGCGCCCCCGNGCGTTGGGCACCGGCCTGAGCTGGATACCCGCGCGATCTGTTGGCAGCAAGCAAGCCNGCCACTGCTGAGCGTCGTCGAGNGCAATACANAGCATGCGTGACGGCCACAGGCNGTCCTCGGGCAGTTCGGTGGACATCAGCAGTCCATCAGCCAGTGCGCGCTTCTCTCCTTGCAGNTAGGTTTTTGCGGGCGTTATGCGCAAACGTGTCGGCTCTGCTGTGGCCGCGTTAACGGGCTCGAGCAGGCCCAAACACCAGTGCGCGTCAAAAGCCGCGATCTCGGGNAACAATACTTCGCGCTGGCGCTCACTACCGTGGGTCATCACAAGCGGTGCGATCAACGACATCGCTAGGGTGTTGATCGNCGGAGTTCGGGCCTGATGGCAGAGCATTTGCCATCGGTACAGCCGCTGCTTCGGCCAGCTCAGCCTGCTTGCTGCAGTACCGCCAATCCCAGCAGGCCAATGCGGCGTAGACCAGCCAGCGGCGCCAAGGTCCTCATACCAGCGTGCACTGGCTAACTGATAGGCGCTCGGGTGTGCTAGCCGGTCCGGACCAGGCCAATGATCGGCAATAAATGCCTGTGCTTCGTGCTGCCAGTCTGNTTCGTTCATGGTGTCTACGACTCAATAGTGAGCGGCGTTACTNTCGCTTTCGTCTTTTAACATTGCTCTCACCCTCAGCTCGGCTGCCTGTTTTAGCCGTAGATAATCCTAGGCTGGCAGGGCAACATAGCGCCAATAACACGCCTGAATGCACGCAAAGAGAGGGGAGACTCTTGGATTACAGTACTATTTTGTATGCCGTTGAAGACGGTATTTTAACCATCACGTTAAACCGACCTGAAGCGCTCAACGCCTTTACCAATGACATGATGCTGGAAATAATCGACGCCTGCGATCGCGCTGATGCCGATGACGACGTCAAGGCCATCATCGTCACCGGCGCAGGGCGCGGATTTTGTGCTGGCGCAGATCTGTCCCGGGGCGCTTCGACTTTCGATTCCAGCGCACGGCAAGACAAGCACGAGGGCATAAACAGAGACGGCGGTGGTCGCCTGACCCTTCGTCTTTATGAACTGAACAAGCCCATCATCGCTGCGGTTAACGGCGCGGCTGTAGGCGTTGGCGTCACCATGACTCTCGCCATGGACATTCGCCTTGCCTCNACCGCCGCCAAATTCGGCTTTGTCTTCGCCCGCCGAGGCATCGTGCCTGAAGCTTGCTCCAGCTACTTTTTGCCTCGCGCTGTGGGTATCAGCAAGGCGCTCGAGTGGTGCTACTCAGGCCGCGTTTTCTCAGCGCAAGAAGCCATGGACGGTGGTCTGCTGCGCAGCCTGCACGAACCCGAGGATCTACTGCCCGCCGCGCGTGCCATTGCCGAAGACATTCGCGACAATGCCTCGCCAGTGTCTGTCGCCCTAACCCGCCACATGATGTGGAAAATGCTTGGTGCCGATCACCCAATGGAAGCGCATAAAATCGACTCCCGGGGAATACATTACCGAGGCAAGTCTGATGATTCCAANGAAGGGGTCACAGCATTCTTAGAAAAACGCGACGCACAGTTTCCGGAAAAGGTTTCTAGTGACTTACCCGAGTTCTACCCATGGTGGGAAGAACCCCAATTTAAATGACAACATCTGTACTTCGAGAGCACTATGTCTGATCCTGTCATCGCACAAAANGCCCCTATCCCGTCGAAGTTGTCGAAGGTAAAAAGTACTTCTGGTGCTCCTGCGGCAAAANCGGGCGCCAGCCATTTTGCGACCACGCTCATAGCGCGCTGTAGCATTGCCGACTCCTGCTAAACCGACACTAGTAGCAAGACTATGTTTGCCAAGCTATTCAACAAAAAAGATGTCTTCGATCCGGCAGCGCTGACGGCGCTGCCAACGCTGGAACAAAGCCAGCAGTTAGTGCTGTTGGATCAGTACCTGTCTTACTGCAAATCCCACCAGCAGACNGGGGTCGATGAAACCGCCCTACACGAGCTTTTGCTCGATCTGCCAGAAAGCGCGGCTGCCGCGGAAGGCATCAGTCTTGAGATCGCCAAACGCGCCATGTCTGCGCTTCAAGACATAACGACGCTAGCGACANTCTTGGAGCACNCTAATCTGAGCNCGCTAGCAGCCAAGCGCCTGTGTAAGCTGCTGCCGCTGGATTCAGACCACGCNGTNAACCAACACGAGCGTTTGTTCCAAGCCCGACTGCAGTCCGCCANTGCAGCGGATATTCAAGTGTTGAGCGAGCGCGTCACCACGGCCGAGCAAGCTGCTTGGTTGATCATTCGCGCTCCGGCGGAGACCAAGGCGAAATTGTTGGCTATGGCTGTGCTGCAAGATGAAGTGGGTCTAACCANGCTGGAGAGAATTTCCCGAGGCAAGGATAAGGGCTGTAATCGTCTGGCCCGAGAAGGACTGGACAAAATTCGTGGTTGCCGACGCCNATTGAAGGAACACTTAAAGGCTCTTGATGACGTGCATAGCAGTGCTCAGCGCGAACTTAAAATGGCCCCCAAAGATCTTGAAGGCCTCATCATACAACGCAAAAAACTGAACCAACTGCTCGCGCGTCACGAGCAACTGGTGCAGAACATTCGCGAAACGCGCGACGTGTTGGGTGCGGCGGCACAGATCGGCGAGACAATAGCCAACCCGTTTGCTGATCTCGATCTGAGCGTACCAAGCGCCCAAGACAACCCTTACCCCGGGCTGATTGAAGCCATGCAGGGTTTGCAAGCGCAACTGGCGGCAGCGGCGACACTGGACGCTCAGGCCCTCGGGCAACATGCCCAGCAACTTGCGACCCAAAGACAAGCGTGGCTCGATGCGGACTCGGCCTACCCGCCCAGTGCAAGTCAACACGAGCAATTCGAGGCGCTTCTCGATGCGACCTACACCCTAATCAAGGGCTGGCGCCAACTTAACGAAATAGATTGGCAGGCCTTGGTCCAAGATGATGCGCGCGGCGATGGGCAAGGCACATCCGCAGAAAACGTGGCTAAGTGGTTAAAGCTGGCGCGGCAGGCGGATAAGTCCGTGCGCTGGCCCGCCGGAGTACCCGCACCCACAGCACTGGCAAAATTGCGTCAAGACATTGAGCAGGCAGCTGCACAACAGCGTGAGATTGGACAGCGACAAGTTGCCCTAACCAAAGAACTCAATGACATCGGCGCTAGCCTGGAAGGCCTCATTGGTAACGGTGAATTCAAGAAGGCGCTCAGTGCCCTAGGTCGCTGTCGCAAACTGCAAAAACAAGGCGCCAAGGGCAATGAGAAGCTGCTAAATCGCATCAGCACCCAGCTCGGCGAACTCAGCGATTGGCAGCAGTATGCAGCGTCACCTAAGCGCGACGCACTTTTGCAGTCCGTTGCGGCCATGGTTGATAAGCCACTGNCTGCCGAGTCCCAGCGTGAGCGCATCAAAGATCTCAGAGCCCAGTGGAACACACTCGGCCCCGTACCTANGGAACAACCGCAACTGCAGCAGCAATTTGACGAGTTGGCGGACNAAGCGTTTGAGATATGCCGCGAGCATTTCGCNGAACAAACTAAAAAGCGCAGCGACAATTTAACCGCGCGCAAAGCTCTATGCGATCAGCTGCAGCAATATTTNCACAATACTGACTGGCAGCAGGCGGACATGCGCGCCGCCGAGACGATCATGCGCCAAGCGCGACAAGAGTGGCGCAAGCATCACCCCTGCGACCGTAAGGCACTGAAGTCTGTGGAAGTACGCTTTGAAGCACTGCAGTCAGCACTGCACGAGCGGGTGAAAAATACTTGGGATCGCAACGTCAAGGCCAAGGAAGATCTGGTCAGCCAAGCTCAGGCATTGGTCGAACAGGATGGCACCGACGGTTTGGCCACAGCGGCGAAGCAGCTACAAGCTCAGTGGCGAGACATTGGCACGACCCCGCGGGGTGCTGATCAGCGCCTGTGGAAGAGATTTCGCGCCGCTTGCGATGACATCTTCACGCGGCTCGAACAAGCACGTTCAAGCCAACGTTCTGCGGCCGAACAGCAGCTGCGGGCTTTGGTGGATGACATCACCACCTTTGATACCGATCAAGATTCCATCGCTGATGCCGAATCAGGCTTGGCGGCCCTACGAGACAGAGCAAGCGACCTACGTTTGGACGCGAAGCATCGCGATGCGTTGAAAAATCTTGATCAACGCCTGCGCGCGCGACGATCACAGGCTCAGCAGGCCAAACGCAAGCTACGCCTCGCAGAATTTCGGCGTTGGGATGACGCCGTTAGCCAAGCGGAAATCGCTGGTGTCACCATGGCCTCTCCCCACGCTTTGTTCAGCGCACGAATCGCCGGCCACGCAGAAGCCCATGACTTGCTAGCGCTAACCATAGAGGCAGAGATTGCCGCCGATATCGCTGGCCCAGCCGCAGAGCAGGGCGCGCGTATGGCCTTGCAGATAGCGCTAATGAATCGCGGTGTGCGCAATATACAGCTTGTCGACAACCAAGAACTGCTCGAGCGCTGGTGCGGCAGCGGACCCAAGTCTGAGCAAGACAACGCGCTGCGCGAGCGATTCTTCACCGCGCTAGGTAGCCGTCTGAACTAGTTGGCCAGTGACCCAGGGCCTAGCCGCGCCTGCTGAAAGCTAAGTATCACCTTGGCACCGCCCTGCGAACTGGTCGCAAAGTCGAGATCGCCGCCGTAGATCGCCAGCAATTCCGACACCATGGCTAGGCCGATACCCTGTCCGGCCTCGCGACTATCAAACCGCACGCCGCGCCTGAGTACCGCTTCCGTCAGCGCGCTGGCAATGCCCGGTCCATCATCCTCGATGCAAATTTGCAGCGTCGAACTAGACGCTTCACTTGGCGCATGCACAGACACTTGTAGTTGACCGCCGCCATACTTGCAGGCGTTTTCCATCACATTACCCAACATATCCAACAAGTCATCCTCGTGAATACGTAGCTGCCAATCATCGACGGCCAGGTAATCGAACTGATGACTTGGGTAAGCCACCGCCAGAGCACGTAATATCTTTCTGATAATTACATCGATATCTACCCAGGGTTGCTCAGATGCCGCCTCTGCCTGAGCAATGCGAGCGACCCGTGACAACTGATGGTCGACAATGCTCTGCATGCGCGCAACCTGTTCCTGCAGTAAGGCAAGGTCTGGATCACTTTCCGCGACGCCGAGCCGCAGCACCGAGAGCGGTGTTTTTAGGCTGTGTGATAGGTCATCCAGGGATTGGCGATGTCGATTACGTAGGGCCGATTGATGGGCAATGTACTGATTCAGACTATCCACCAAGGGTGCAAGCTCCAGCGGCTGAACGGCATCTAACGACTGACGATCACCCTGCTCCAGCAGCAACAGTTGTTGACGAATATGTCGTAAAGGTCGCAATCCCCAGCGTAAGACGATCAGTAACATAAGCGACAGCGACAGTGACAATGCGCCAAAGCCTGCGATGAGTTCATAGCGAAACTGCGTCATCGATTGACGGTAGGGCGCTCGATCGGTGCATAGAACAAAGGCTACAGTTGGCTCGAGCAGACCCTCCCAATCCACTCGGTTGCTCAAACAATACAGGTTAGCGGCCCCGGTAGAGGGCGCAAAAACCAATCGCTGGGAGAGTACCGTGTTTGCCCGCCGGGCAAACTCGCTGATCTGCTCTGCCAACGCTTGATCGGCCATGGCTAGTGAGGGCGAGCGCCAACCCTCCTCATCTCGGCCATCGGTGCCAAGGGTCACCAGGGCATAAAGTCCTGAATCGGGTTGCTGCAGGCGCGGCTGTGGCAGGTTATTGGAAAACTGCAGCGAGCCCTGCCGCTGTTGGGCCACCCCCATCAGCGCATAAATCACCGGCTGCAGTTCTTGCTGTACACCAGCCACCACGCTGTCGCGATAGGTGCGCTCTAAAATAAGGCCCGTGAGTGAGAGGAGGCTGAGCAAGACAACCATGGAGACCAAGGCCAATCGGCGCTGTATGGAGTTCATCATGCAGGGGTAACGGATTGTTCGGCCAGTGCATCTGGCAGACTCATACGGTAACCGCGGCCGCGCGCGGTTTGTATCAGAGGATAGGGCGCTAGCTTGCGGCGAAGCCTGCCGATAAGCACTTCGATCACATTGCTGTCTCGGTCGAAATCTTGCGCGTAAAGGTGTTCGGTTAGCTCAGTTTTGGAAATGATCCGCTGCTGGCCCATGAGCAGATAGGTCAGTAGCTTATATTCGAAGGAGGTGAGATCGAGTTCTTCCTTTTCCAAATAGGCCTGCTGGCTAGCCGTGTTCACGCTGAGAGGGCCGAGGCTTATGATCGGCGTAGCATGCCCAGCAGATCGCCGAATGAGGGCATTCACTCGGGCCAGCAGTTCTTCCATTTGAAAGGGCTTAGTAAGGTAGTCATCGGCGCCCGCCTCCAAGCCTTCTACCTTGTCGCGCCAATGGCTGCGCGCCGTAAGCACTAATACGGGCGTACTGATCTGCCGCTGTCGCAGCGATGAGATCAGACCTACGCCGTTTATTTTCGGCAGGCCGAGATCAATAATGGCCAAATCAAAGGCATATTCCGTGGCAAGGTACTGACCTTCTAAGCCATCCGGTGCGACGTCGACAACGTACCCTGCAGCGGTTAGCTGTTTGCGCAGTTGTTCCCTCAGACTGGCCTCGTCTTCGACGATGAGAATCCGCATGCTAACGCGCCCGCTGCAGGCGTCCTTGTTGATTCACCACCAGCGTCGTGACCCGTTGTCCGTCGACCAACATCCGAACATGGTGCCGTAACGACCCGTTGGGCCCGCGTACCGATTTCGCCGAGAGCACCTTGCCGCCACTTTCTTCTTGAGCGATGCGAATTGCTTGGTTGAGATTGATCACGCGTCCAACACGCCGATCCGGCTGCACATAACTGTTAGCCGGCGCTCGCGCCTGCGATGCCGACGCTGCATGTAAAGCACCGGGCAGAGCGATGACCACCACCCCCATCAGGATAACGGCAAACACGGCAGTTCCTCCGCCCAAGAAGGTTCGACTGCTTTGTTCAACGTGTCTGAAGAATTGCTGCATGGGATTGTTCAGTCCGTTTCAGATAGTGCTCGTTANATGGGCTCAACCTGCACACGTACACGAACCGTGCTACCCGGATCACGACGCATACGAGTTTTGTACGTTTGCCCGCCATAAGCATAACTGACGTCATAGCCGGTTAAACGCTCCTCTTCGACGCGCTCATAAACCGTGCTGCAGACTTCNCGCTCTTCGTATCGCACATCGCCGTGCCGCTGCGCATGCCGNCGNCCAACATCCTTGCCAATGGAATAACCGAGCACGCCACCAACTACTGCACCGACGCGCTGGTTTGATTTCTTAGAGCCAACCGCGTTGCCCAACGCGCCACCTATGATGGTGCCGAGAATAGCTGGGGTTGCCGATTGTCCCTTGGTGGAAGATTTCGCCACCTGCTGAATATGACACTGCTCCCGAGGTTCTTGGCGAACGACGGTCTGATAAACTGGATAGGAAGCTATCACTGGCACTTCCAGCACACTTCGGTCCGCCCAACCTTTGCTACTTGGCAGTAGGGTCAAGGCAGCCAGCAACAGTATGGCGACGGTTAAGACAAAACCAGAATGCCCTACCAAGCTACCCTGATTAACGTGCAAGGCTGCTTGAGGCTGAGTTTCGGGCGCCGTTATTGACGCAGTATTGTGGTCGGGATTTGTTCGCAACGTATTCATATTCACCTCTGAAGTATCGGGTTTTCAGGTTGTCGCAAGAGACCAAGCCCTCACTTGCCCGCCAATTTAACCCGGCTTGAATGAACGCAAACTGAATCAGTGGCAGGCAATCAGTGGTTGCTCAAGTTCTCTACCGACACCACTTTATGATCGGCACCTAACTCGACACGCATACCCGGCTGATGCGGTGCGCAGGCCCACTGCCACCGCGTGAGTCGCTCGTAGTGATCGATAAACCGCTGTAGGGTTTGGGTATTCATCCGTTTGTTCGGCGCTATTTGCTGCTCTTGCTGGCCGCGCCACTGCACCACCTGCGTAAACCCCGGTGGACGCAACTGCACCCAGTAGTCGATGGACNGCCACAAGGGCTCATAGCGTTCTCGAGTTTGCTCATTCACCCATGAGCGCCATAAAGCCTGGGTATCCTCCGTGCGTTCCAGTGCGTTGATGGGCTGTGATATGTCGGGCTGTGCCTGTACCCCGACGCACCAACCTTCCAATACCAATATCTGACAGAGAACTTGATGCTGACCACTTCGGTCATCCANCTCCTTATCGAAAGTTGGCAGCGCAAGGGTTACGCCTTCAGCGGGGTTTGCCGACTGCATGGCATGGAGCACCTGCCCCAGCCATTGGATGTCATGGGTGCCGGGTACGCCCCGCGTTCGCAGCAGCGGATGTACAGCCTGCGACAGCTCAATTCGCTCGGCCTTGGTGAGATAGAAATCGTCTAAAGAAACGGTGACTGCATGCAGGCCGTAACCCTGCAGATGTTCAACAACGATGTTGGCGAGGGTGGACTTACCCGAGCCTTGGCTGCCGCTGATGCCGACAATCCGAGGTCGCTGGTCTGGGGNGGCCCCATCAATCTGCTGGGCAACGTCTGAGGCGATGGCGTGCCAATCGGCGAACTCAGTTTGCGGCGGGCGATCCAACTCGGGCATCTAGGTTTCCACTAGCGTCTAAAGCTCTACCATCGCACTGGCGGACGGGCTTCGCTAGTATTTCGGCCCTCGCGCTGCAGCGCTTACCCTGAGTAGAGCGAGACTGACCATGAGCCAAGGACTTGCCAATGAACACATTGCACATTTTGTTTGCCCAATTTCGTCGTCTTGCTCTAGCCCTCGCCAAAGGGTCTGGCGCTTTGCTGTTGACCGCGGTCTTGCTAGCGAGCGGCTGCACGCAGAATCCANCGATTGACCAGNCCATTGGCGCGCAAGACGCAGAATCAACGCCGGCATTGGTGACGGTCAGCCCGCGTAAAAGTCCAAACGATACACGCGAATACCGTTATCTAACGCTGCCCAATCAGCTCAAGGNGCTGCTGGTCTCGGATCCCGAGACCGATAAGTCTGCCGCTGCCCTATCCGTTTACCGAGGCAGCTTCCACGAACCTAACGCCAGACCTGGCCTGGCGCACTTTCTCGAACATATGTTGTTCATTGGCACCGAAACCTATCCCGAAGTCGATAGCTTCCAGCAGTACATCACCGCGAATGGCGGTTCATCCAACGCCTACACGGCGCTAGATCACACCAACTACTTTTTCGATATAAAGAATAGTGCCCTTGCCGAGGGTCTCGACCGCTTCGGGCACTTCTTCATCGACCCGCTGCTCAGCCCAGANTACGTCGAGCGCGAGAAGAACGCCGTGCATTCGGAATACCAGATGCAGCTCAAAGACGATGGCTGGCGTGGCTACATGGTGAGCAAGCAGGCCATCAACCCAGAGCATCCTGGTCATCGCTTTACCATCGGTTCACTGGATACGTTGAAAGGAGACGTTAAGGCTGACCTCGATCGCTGGTTTGCGCAGAACTACTCCGCCGATCAAATGGGTCTCGTGGTGCTCGCGAATGCGTCGCTGGATGATCTACAAGCCTTGGTAGNGCCCCTGTTCAATCAAGTGCCCAACTACAACATAGGCNCAGACTATCCCACTGTACCCGCCTACACCGATGNCCAGNTGCCCGCCATGATTACCTCGCAAACGCAAAAAAATGCTGTGCGACTGAGTNTTGCGTTTCCCGTGCCCAACACGTTGCCCTACTACCGCACAAAACCCGAACAGTACATTTCCAACATGCTGGGCCACGAGGGCGAAGGCAGCCTGCACAGCCTCCTTATCCAGCGAGGCTGGATAGAGAGCCTTGGTGCGGGCACCCAATCCTTGGACCGCAACACCAGTTTGATCTCGGCGAATTTTGAATTGACCAAGGCAGGCAGCAACCATGTACCTGAAATCATGGGATTGTTTTTTGCCCAAATNGACATGCTGAAGTCTGTCGAGCCCGAGGCGTGGCGCTATTCCGAACAGGCGANAGTTGCAGAGCTGGCTTTTCAGTTTCAGGAGNGTGGTTCCACTGTAGGCTTCGTGTATCAGATGGCACCGCGGNTGAANGAGTACCCNCCTGAGGATCTGTTAGCNGCCCCCTACCTNATGGAGGGGTTTNAACCNGATNTGATCAAGGANCTGCTGGCTCGNATGACNCCAGAAAANGTTCTCGTNGAACTGGCCNTGCCCGATTTTCAGTCGNCTACTGTAGAGCCNTGGTTNGCNGTNCCCTTTGCCNTTNCNCAGGGTCCGGTNCCGNTAGNAATGCCGGATAACCCGCCTCTGAACTTACCCNCNGCCAANCCNTTTTTNCCGGAAAACTTNTCNCTGCTCGANCCAGACGATGCGCCTATCGNNCTCGCGGTAGATCAGCCNGGCCTNCNACTCTGGCTGGATACCGACGTNTCNTTCACCACGCCGAGGGCGAATATTGNNATTGAGCTGGCGGTGCCGGNTGGNCTNGTNTCNCTGCGCGACGCGAGCATNGCNCGNCTNTTTACCCGNTTGGTCAANGATGAANTNACCCAATCAACCTATCCNGCCTTGCTTGCNGGGCTTGGNTATAACCTCAGNCGCACNGCNAGTGGCTTCGCGATCNACATCAGCGGNTACAACGATAAGCANGCAGATTTCCTCGCCTTTGTTATCGATCAGCTATTGACNGCNCCCNTGGNNNANNCTCGCTTNGATAGCATCAAGCAAAGTCTGATANGAGACNTAGAGAANGCCGCCAAG
Organism: Gammaproteobacteria bacterium; assembly: GCA_002726925.1. Classification (GTDB taxonomy): domain Bacteria; phylum Pseudomonadota; class Gammaproteobacteria; order Pseudomonadales; family Azotimanducaceae; genus UBA4421. The sequence continues at coordinate 18,024 of PBTJ01000004.1, forward strand.
GACAAGCCCTACAACCAAACACTGACNGCCTTGANTGACACNCTACTTGNCACCAGNTGGCCNGCCNANGCCCAAGCGACNCTGCTCGCCGATCTGACACTGGATGAACTCAGNNCGTGGCGCTCNNAACAATTTNAGCGCTTGAGCGTNCGCGGCGGTCTNCATGGCAANGTGGCCNTCGACGACGCCNANGCNNTGGCNGACCTNCTNANNACNNTGCTGCCACTGGANCNNGTAGCGCATANNCGNCCCNNGGTTANGCANCTGACCNANTCNNNGGANATCGANCTTGCGGTTGANCACNACGANGCGGCACTGCTGCTNTATGTNCAGGANCCNGANGANAGTTTTNNCAGCCGNGCAAAAAGCGCCCTNGCTGGNCANCTNCTNCGCTCNCCNTTCTTTTCNAGCCTGCGNACTGACCAACAGCTGGGTTATGTCGTAAGNGCNGGCATNCGNCGNATGGATACCCAGAGCGGCAATTTATTTCTAGTGCAGTCGCCTTCTGCGGGGGTCGCGCATATCGAAAATGCCGTGATTGAATTTCTGCAGGATTATCTAGCTCAGTGGGGCGCCATGACCGAGGCGGCATTCGAGCAACAAAAAGCTGGCCTGATGACCCGACTGCTAGAAAAAGACAAAAATCTTAACCAGCGCAGTCAGCGCTACTGGCAGAACTTGGCGGAAGAGAACGATCGCTTTGATTCCAACCAACAAATTGCAGAGCTGGTGGACGCTCTGACCAAAGTCGAGATGAAAGCCTTTCTTGAGGGGTTGACCGAACGCGTGGTGAACCGTCGCCTAAAGATTTTCAGCGATGGCGCGTTTAAAGACGAGGCAAAAGCGGCAACCGCCAGCGCGTCTTAGTAGACAGCTAGGCGGGCAAGTCCAGACGAAACGGAGGCAGTGACTCAATCAGCGTACGGCCGTAGCGCTGCGTCACAATGCGCTTGTCCAACATCGAAATGGTCCCGTAATCGCTTTCACTGCGGATCAGACGGCCGCAAGCCTGTACTAACTTTAACGAGGCATCGGGCACGGAGATTTCGTAGAAGGCGTTGCGGCCTTGGGCCTCGGCCCATTCCGCAATGGCCTGATCTACCGGATCGTCTGGCACCGAGAACGGCAACTTCACAATCACCACGTGCCGACAATACTCACCGGGCAGGTCTAAACCCTCAGAGAAACTGGCAACGCCAAATAAGTAGGAGGACTGTCCATTGTCTATGCGTTGGCGGTGCTCCTGTAATAGCGCTTGCTTGCTGCCCTCGCCCTGCACCAGCAGCCCTTCGGCGAGCTTTTCTGCCAACCCAGATATCACCGCATTGAGTTGCCGCCAAGAGGTGAACAGAACCAGTGCCGACACATGACGCTTGAGTAGCTCAGGGATTAGGCCAATCACCTCTTCGGTGTGGGCATCAAAGTCTCGAGGGTCGGATTGCATGGCGGGGACATGGAAAGTTGCCACTTCGGGATAGTTAAATGGGCTTTGAATGATCTCTGCGGAAACCGACGGATCCAAACCCACACGCTCTATAAAGCGATCAAAGCGCCCCAATGCCGTGAGCGTTG
>PBTJ01000037.1 GCA_002726925.1 Gammaproteobacteria bacterium
GAGCTACGATTAGCGGTTATATGCTGGTTGCCGCAGCATTAGGGGCCTAGCCGCAGCGGCTGCGACAACTCAGCCATGATCGGCGTTATACGCCCGCGCTCATAGGTCGATAAAGGAACCACTGTTGCAGGTATTGCGGGGGCGGCCCCGGCAGCCTTCAAATTAGCCTCCAGCTCAGCATATCGAAAGAGCGGACTCGTAGGTTCGAGCAGGAGCCAAGACCGTTGCAGTGATATTTTCGTCTAGACCCCTGCCGATGGTGAATTCGTCAATCAGACATCCTTCTTAGATTGAAGAAGCCAACCAGAATAAGCTGCACATAGCCGGTATCCGGCGCCCCAAGACCTCAATATGATGTTCTGAACGATAGACTTATTGACAGTCCCCGCGGGTGCTAACGAACAAGGAAACCGACCATGACGAACCACGTTCAAGACAAAACCATTATCGTAACTGGCGCCGCCAGTGGCTTTGGCCGACTGATCTGCCAAAAGGCGATATCCGCCGGAGCCAAGGTGGTTTGCGCCGACATCAACGAAGGTCTGCTGAACACGGTCGTTCAAGAGCTAATAGGAGCCGGGGGTAGGGCAATTGGTCAACACACCGATGTGTCGGACCTATCCCAAATGCGAGGATTGGCAACCAAAGCACTAGAGCACTTTGGCCGCATCGATGTCATGGTTAATAACGCAGGGGTTATGCCATTGGCTTTTTACGCAGATCATGCCGATGCCAGCGCCAAGTGGAGCCAATGCATCGACATCAACATCAAAGGGGTCCTGCACGGTATCATCAGCGTTTACGACCAAATGATGGCTCAGGAAGAAGGGCATGTGATTAATATTTCATCAATCTACGGCAACTTTCCTGTTGCCGGTGCCGGCGTTTACGGTGCATCAAAAGCGGCAGTGAACTTTCTCTCAGAATCGTTACGGGTAGAGGCTAGGGGTAAAATCAAAGTCACCACGGTAAAGCCTACAGGTGTTCCCGCCACTGGGCTTTCCGCGGGCATCGTTAATCCAGAAGCGGTTATCGGCATCGTGGGTCAAAACCAACCAGAATTTCAAAGCACCATGCAGTCAATCGCTGACGGCCAAGTAGACCCAAAGGTCGTAAACCAAGACTCCATCGGCTGCGCGGTACTAGAACCTGACTACATAGCGGATCAAGTGATCTACGCTATCAACCAACCTAAGGGCGTTACGGTTGGAGATATCACCATGCGAGGTTCTGGGGACTACTTCGTTCTCTAGGATCACCGAGCACTCAGCGAGAAAAATCATGCAGAACAAAGTTCTAGTTGTAGGGGCCAGCGGATTGGTCGGTACTGCGGCGGCCATTAGTTTTGCGAGGGCCGGCTGGCCAGTGGTTGCGGCATCTCGGCGATATCCACAATTATTAGACGATGCCAACATCGAATTCGTCGCTATGGATTTACAGGACAAAGAAGCCTGTGCCGAAATCTGCCAGAAGCTCACAGGCATTACCCATGTGGTGTATACCGCGGTTTACGAACTTCCGGGGCTGGTTGATGGCTGGTCTAATCCAAATCAAATCCGCACCAATGCAAGGATGCTGGAAAATCTGCTCGGCCCACTGGCCCATTGTAATCAGCTACAGCATGTCACCCTGCTGCAGGGCACCAAAGCCTACGGCGCCATGGTTGGACCCATGAGAGTGCCTGCTCGGGAGAGTCAGACCCGGGTTGACCACCCGAACTTTTACTGGCTACAGGAAGATTTTTTACGCGATCACGCCAAATACCACGATTACAACTTCACGATATTGCGGCCCCAGATGATTGTCGGCCCAAACCACGGGGTCGTGATGAATCTACCCCCAGTTGTGGGTGTTTACGCGGCACTGCGCCAGGCAGAGGGATTGCCTCTGGCCTTTCCCGGCGGGGTGGATCGAGCCATGGAAGCGGTAGACGCTCGCTTGGTGGGGGATGCTTGTCTTTGGGCAGCCGGCAATGAGTGTGCAGCAGGCGAAACCTACAACCTCACCAATGGTGAGGTGTTCAGTTGGAGAGATATGTGGCCCGCCATTGCCCAGGCTTTAGACGTGCCCTTGGGTGAGGACGAGCCGCTGTCGGTTGCCGAGTATGTTTTGCAGCGGGAAGATCTTTGGCAGGTGATCGTGGCTCGCCATGATCTGGTGCCCAATACACTGGAGCAGATCGTTGGCGAGTCTCACCATTATGCAGACCTGTGCTTCGCCTTCGGTGCAAATGACGCTCCGCCGCCTATTTTCGTCAGCACCGTGAAAATTCATCAGGCCGGTTTTAACCAGACCTATAACAGCGAGGAGAGCTTTTGTTATTGGCTGCGAGATCTGCGCTATCGCCGCATCATTCCCTAGACAGGTGCTGGTCCGATGACGAGCTGATGGCTTTGCGCAAGAAAACCGAATGTCGCTGGCGCGCGCAAGAGAATACAGTGCAGAGGCCTCAGGTCTGATGTTAGACGCCACCGACATGCGTTCGACATTCATATAATGAGGATGATTGGAGCGTCAGAAAAAAACTCGGCCTCGCTTGGCTCGTCCATCAGCCCTTTGATTTCAATGCAGTAATAACGTTTTTCAGTCTGCAATCGCGCAAATTTTCTAGTTTTCGTAGTTTTGGGGTCTGAAAGAGTTATTGGCAGCCTGCTGCTTTACCCCGGCAAGCCGTAAATCTGAGAACACCAAAGCTTTCTTTATCTCTCGTCGGGTTAAAAGCCGACCTATAGCGCTTTTAAACGCAAAAAAGCGCAAAATCCCAGCATGGAGGAAGAGCCAATAGGTATTCAGACAATGCGTGGTTATCACCCATTGGTGATCGAGGGTATGGGTGGATATGACAATAGGGACCCGTCGTGGGTTACTGAGGTAATTCTCGAGCAACTTAAAGCCCGGTGGGCTATCGACCCACCCAAGAAACCGCTACTGCTCGTGACCCAAGGAGACCCCTTTGAAGAAAAGGGAGTATCCGCAATAACAAGGCTTGTAGCCGATAGGCTCGCCGTCCAGCGAATGTTGATTTTTCTCGATCCAAGTATCGCCGATTACCACGTGCTCAACGCGGATCGCTACAAGGTAATCTGCGAACTCCCGTATTCGGCTTTGACCCATCTGTTGCAGACTGAGCGACCCGAAGCACTGGCTCAGATCACCGATCGTGTCGATACACATTTGCGCAGAAAAAACACCAGACGCCGAAGAGCAGGCAAGAGGGCCTTGTTAGATTACTTCCGCGACTTTGCGTTGCTGCAAGAAGTCACCAAGATAGGATGCAAGCAAATCTGTGGCACGGTCACCGTTGCGCACACCAGCGCCAATTTGGATGTTTACTCGGTGTCGAGTTTTTATCGCGTGAGTTTGGAATTGGGGCTTATCGATGTCGCTGATATGGTGCCGTTCCCCAAAGCCTATTGAAAAAATGTTGATAAAAATCATTATTTTATCGGATTTAATCAAGGTGAAATATCGGGTTTAAGGCCGCAGAACAAGGGACAAGCTGTCATGTTTGTTATGTTAAGTCACTTATTGAAATCCATTATGACCGGCATGATTTTCATAGTCGCTGGCGCAGTCTGAAAGTTCTCCCTGCCGACGTCGATTCCCCTTGAGTCAGCGCGAAAGGAGACATAGGTTTGATATTTCTCCTCGCTCTCCCATTTCGAAACTGCTTCTACAATTGAAGGGTCTGAGTCGGGGCTGTCGACTAGGTAAATCCAGTCGCATCCATCATACGCTCGCGTAGCAGGCAACTTCGTTGATAAATCCGCTATGAAAACGGATTTTTTGTCAGGTTTTACAGTCCAAATAGTATTAACGATGATCCCCATATCTGACTCCATGTTGAATTGTTCGCTAAGACCCTAGCAAAATAAGTTCTCTAGTCGATACAAAGTCCCTTGTACGCCTAGAAACAGAGCCGTCTGTCTGTTGCTGTTCCCGATGTTGTTCGTTTGCGTCAAGCAGCATGGGAGATAGGTGACGCTGTTCTTGTTCACATCATTAACATCGCCCACCGGACAAACATTAGATTGGCTGAGATAGCTCTGCGAAGCGCACAGAAATCCATTGTCACTATTTATGGCTTTGAGTGTTAAAAAGTTAGCAAAGACGCAAAGACAAAAGCAGGCTGCGGGAGGTTGGTTCCCAGCGCTACAACGCTGGCCGCTAGAGTCCTACTCCAGCAACTTCCGACAACATTAGCCACTCAGCTGGATAAAAAACCAACAAGCTGGTTTCCTATGAAGCACAGGATGTCGGTAAAAGGTTTGGTCGCCTAAAGCAAAAATCAGGGTGTGGGAAGCAGCATTTACTTCACTCAATATGTAAAACAGCTGCCACAGTATGAGAGTAAGCTGGTGTGCCTGNGGGGGTTACCGCTNGCATTGCTGGGCACNGGNAGCAAAGATGACTCAAGGACTTTACTCAGGACGTANACCCGTTATGCAGCGAAAAGAGGCGGCAGTGGTGTTTGAAAGCTAATNTTAGAGAAAGAAGCTGAAGGTAACGTNTTATCCGTTACTNNAGATAATAGCTAAATGAGAAGCTTTAGACGTTTGGTTCTGAGATTGGTGCTTTTGATCGTAACGATTTCAGGTGCGGGATGCGTTAGCTCCTCATCTGTAAAGTTGCAGTCTGATAGCAATATTCGTCTTTCGCACAAGGGCGGGACACCCAATACGCGCTTAAGTATTCTTCGGTCTGAGGCGCGTTGGTACGCCCATCTCTACTGTCAGTCGCAGAAGAAAAATATTCATGTGATTGCATTTCAAGATGCTGAAGGCCCATTTTTTTCCGGAAATTTTCCAAGCACTAACATCATCTTTTCTTGCGCGGGCTCATGAAGCGTATCGCCACAGCTTTTCTTTCGAAACTGATGAGAACAGTTAAAATAAGTGGGTCTCGGCGATTTTACAGACATCCATCAGGCGTGCGGCACGGATTAAGAAAATTTTGGATCGTAAGCAACAGACTTAGCTTTCTTTTTTTACTATTGCGAGGGGAATGATTATGCCGGGATTTTGGTTATTGATGTTCGCAGCAGCGCTCTCGCTGTTTGGCGCCTTTTTCCACGGAGTAGTTGGCGGTCGAATGTATATGAATAACGTCAACAGATCTGATTTAGAGCCACTAGGCAAATCTCTTAGCCTCGTAAGCTGGCATATCTTCACGATATTCTTATTTGTGGGCGCTATCTCGTTTCTTTTAGTTGGCTTCAGCCTCTTGCCATCTATCGCTTTGTATCCCCTTATCGTTATCAACGCATTAGGGGCTTTACTGTTTATTTTTTTAGGGTTCGGCAATCACGACAAGTTGATGAAGATGCCCGGAGCGTTTCTGATGGCAGCCACCGCAGTCTGCGGCCATCTAGGCGCTATTTGGCTGGTCTGATATCGCATAGGGCGCACAGCCTGCGGTGAGAATTGATTAATCTGCTATGGCATCTTGCTGCCCGAAGTGTGAGTCCCCTGTAGGAGTCAAGCACGAGGAGAGAAACTTAAGAGGTGTCGTGTTGTCGCTGATGCAGGCATTGTTCGTCCGCCCGTCCATGACGCTTCAGTCGTGCCACAAAAACACCGAGCATGGGCAAATCAGGCGATGGTTAACAGTCGGACTGATGCTGTTGTTCGCGATGCGAAACCAAGGGTGAAGGCTGATTTTGCTCGAGGCAGGAGGTCATGTCACCTAGCTAGCTAGACAGAGACATGGAGGGATATATGCTTAAAGGATAGATTGTTTCTGAGTGTGAGCTAAAGACTATATTCTTTCCAAAAAAAAGATGACGCTGTGGCAACCGCACCGCATCAAGCGAGTCCGACAGACTCATTCATTTACGTCATGGGTTTAGCGAAAAAAAGTGGCTTGTGCGATATTACCCTAGCCGCTGGTGAGTAGCCCAGTCCATCACCAACACAGGCAAACTCCAGAAGTAGGAGACGGTGTTAGCGGTTAGGTGGTTTGGTCAAAGTTNAGACCACTTTNTACCTTCATCATTATTAGTATTAAGCTCTCAATTGGAAACACTTAAAGTTCTGAGTATCTCAAGGAGAANAATAATGAACGTCGCAAACTTTGAAGAATCAACGGTAGATTGGAAACCTTTACCCGGGCCTGACGGAGAACCAGCAGATTTTATTTCTTGCTCTATTCTGAATGTTGATGATCACGCGAAGATCGTTGATATCTTATTTAAGTTTTCAGCNAACGAGAAGATAGTGATGCATCGGCACACCTCTAATTACAGCACCTTTACCGTGCAGGGGGAGCTAAGGGTCTACAACACTGATGGTAGTCTCAAAGACGTGCGGCCTGCAGGAACATACAAAGCTGGAACGCCGGGCGAAGCACATACAGAGGGAGGCGGAGACGAAGATGTGATTGCGCTATTCAGCCTGCGTCCCTANTCGGAGACGGATCCTATCTACGAGATTCTGGATGATGACATGAGCGTTGCCGCTGTCATGACTTTTGAGGACTTAAAAGCTTTGCATGAGGAGTATGCTGCATAGACCCTTGAAGCTGGGTCAAATGGAACAAAAAACAACGGCGCCAGCTTTACACGTCTTGCGCTGGCGACTGTGGTGACATCACGTACCAATATAGGATTATCAGGAGATTCCAATGGCTAAAGCGTTCATGGCTTACCCAGAACTGCGTGATCCCTACGTGGTCAAAGATATTCATCCCAAGGGCTGTGCGACAATCCTTTATCAGGGCAAAGCGATCACCCTATCTGACGTAAGAGCGGGCGATGGGTTATTGATAAAACCTAAATATCTGCGAGAAATAAACGGATTCGAGGTAAAACCTGAGGGCGCATGTTGCAAAGATCTGTGCGTTCCTTTGGGTGATCAATTACTGGTAAACCTAGATGGTCAGCAGTGGTTCGATTTGGCGGCTTTTGCAGACTCGCTGGGCCAACCCTACGTTGTTGACTTCGAGGCTAATGTTTGGAGTTTTGCGGAAATACCGGCAAAGCGTGAGAACACGCTCGTCAACGCTATGGCACCGGATATTGAACTTGCAGACCGCAGCGGAAACGTATTCAGATTAGCGGACCTCAAAGGCAAAAAGGCGCTAATCGTCACTTGGTCATCGTGGTGAGGATGTTTTCTTGACGTGCCCGTGTGGCAACGTATCTACGAAGAAATTAACGATCCTGACTTTGTTCTGATTTGTGCTGCGCAGGACACTGGGGGTGAAGCTGCTGCAGGGCCTATCTTTGACGCAGCTAAACCAACTTACGTACAGGTAGTTGATGAAAACCACTTGGTGAGCAGCGCCTTTAACTTTGTCAACGTGCCGTCAGCGGCATGGATTGATGAGGAAGGCTCCATAGTGCGGATTGACGAGGGTACCTACTCGAAGGTGCACGAGTTGGGCGCCGGTGATCAAACCATCGCCTTTGGCACAGACGTTTACGGACCTGCGCTGAAAGATTGGGTTGCTAATGGTGCTCAAAGCAAGCATGTGGAATCTGCAGCTACGGTTGTGGGCAACATTCGCAAACATTCGACGGATCAGCAAAAAGCCGATGCAGCGTTTTGCTTGGGTAATTTGTTTCGCAGGCACGGTTTGGGCGATAAGGCTGATCTTTACTGGGAATTAGCTGCGAAGCTAAACCCGGACAGCGTAAACTTTATTCGTCAGAATTTAACTCTGTCTGAAGAAGGTTCTGCTGGAGAGCAATTCAGGGCGATGCGCGATAACTTTGAGCGGGCGGGCAAGGACTACTATCGCCCTATCAACATAGAAACCTAAATCACCCTTCAGTTCGAAAGGTTGCAAGGCAGGTGATCATACCCCTTAGCTACCCAGTAACAGACATGGGCGGACATTGTGAGGAGTTTGGCTNATANNNNTAGTTCNANNNCTTGGNTTTTATGCGCCANGCAGNNNGACNTAGATCACNAAAAACAGNANAAGNAGCATGAANCCNAGATAGAAAGNNNCNGGNGGCGAGGAATCCTGTTNCGCAATTGTCGGGTAAAGAAGTCTCAGGCCCACGGAGACAAAGTTACAGTAAAAAGGAACTAGCAACGCTATAGCCATAGCTGGGCCAATCGCTTTGGGATCGCTCGCGTTAAACAACACAGCAATTACACCCACTAAGGATCCAATCAGACCACTGACAGGCAAATACTTTGCTAGTGCCGCCNTATAGTTTTCANCGTTCTGAGGCGGCAAACAAATCCCAAGCGATAAAGCACTAAAGATGGCCAATGCAGAAGCATCAACAAATGCATAGATGCCGGCAACGCCGTGCATCGCAAATCCTGTGACTAGTACCCAAGTCGCTACGGCTAAAACACGGTTAGGTAGAGGGCTAAAATTGATCTGTTGCTCATTGNTAGAGGCAAACAGGTGACAAACGCCGACGACGATGCTCGCGTATAAAACGACTAACAATGCAACTCCCGTCGCCATACCGATACTTGTNGCGTCTGACACACGTTGAATCATTCCGACGAATCCAATAAGAATCCCCACGATGGAAACCTGAAGAAGCAAACCTCGCGTGACAAGGAAACCTTCCTTTTTGAATTGCACAGAAGCAAAGGCTGCAAGTACAGGGCCTAGGATGAAGGCAAGGGAGGCAAGATCGAAGAAAAGTCCTCGCTTATCTGCCAAAAATAGGCCTACCACGAGCAACCCAAGCGCAGCACAACAACGTAACAAAAGCATTCGATTAACCTTTTTTATTTTTATAGTAACTACTGGCGTGCTGCTCAGGGGGCCTAATCGGACCGAGGACTACAGATCGGAAACAGACTATGGATGAAGGACTTTCTTAAGTTTTCAGTCTTCGCAATATGTATGTCTAGCTCAGTATTTCTATTTGCTGAAATGCTTCGGTGTCGTCCTCTTAGCGGTGCTCAAGCATTTTAAGCTGTATCTTAGAACTTAAAGAGGGGAACTCGTTCCTTCTACCAACAAGTTATCTTTATCTCGCCCTTTAACCCAACCCAGGTTAGGGCTCGCAGAATAGCCGATCACCTTTTTGGCTTTGTCAGAAAGTTTTTCGGCTATTTCTGGTGGAACAGTAATGAACTGGTTCTCCTCTTGACGAATCCAATCCACCAGGTAGGAGTTGAAGAAACCGGTTCGCCTCTGGTTGCGATTTGATTTGGCGCTTCCGTGCAGTGTTCTTGATAACCACATAACCAATGAGCCCTTCGGCATCTCGGCTTGAACGACTTCGTTTTCCTGTGCGATGCGATCCTCTGGCCATCGGTGACTGCCTGGCACTACTCGAGTAGCGCCGTTGTCGCGAGTAAAGTCGCTGCCCGCCCACATTGCTGACACAAGAAATTCTCTGATGTCGGGGAGGTGCTCTATGAACGGTTGGTAGATAGCGTTTTCTCGGTGTAGAACTTGATGCTTTGAGTTAGGCCCGCCACGCACCTCGAGCATCACAGACGCCCCGATGTTGTAGTGATGGCAGTTAGGGTCTGTTTCAAGGGGTGCTTTAAAGACAACTTGAGTGCCGCCGTCTCCGATTTCCACCACTTCTGATTTGGATTCGGTGGCCGGAATTCTGCCCGACATAGGCTCGACCGGCATTAACATCGCATCAACAATTTCCAGCGTTTTAGGGTGGATTAGGAGCTTTTCGGTATANGTTNGACTAGCTGCCGCGAGACCACCTACTGTGCGGTTTCCTTCTGGCCATAGGGAGGTCGANGAGGATTGTTCGGCCCGGGANACNTTGTTNTGCACGTCTTGGTAGGCCTCGTCNATGACTTCTTCGGGGACGAGTCGCTCGATGATGACTCCGCCATCNGATTTAAGCGTTTTGACGATGTCTTCGNTACTNTCTTTTTCGGTAAATGTGGNTAGATAATTCAATAGACCTCCCGCCCCAGNATGTTTTGCGCCANNNAAAANTANCATNGCGCTCANCNTTCTNTAANACNTCTTCTTTTGANAAATCAANNGGTAGTTAAAAGACGTGTAANTCGNCTCCTGCCAACGNAGAAAAATTTGAAGCNAAAATTTTCAATGACAGTGATTGTATGCACGGTAACGTGNTTCGATAGATTAAACATATACANAGAGGGAAAGGAAATTGAACAAGANGGTGTTNCTNATTGGGCTAGGTAATATGGGGGCNGCCCTTGCTAGGACTTTNCTCGACGCGGGTTATGAAACTTGGGTCTGGAATCGCACAAAAGAAAAAGCCGGCACGCTTTTAGAAAAGGGGGCTCAATGGAGTGACGATGCATGGGCTGCTGTGGGCTCAGTAGATCATGTTGTTATGTGTCTGAGTAATTACGCTAATTCTGTTGAACTGCTATCAACATGTTCTGATCTTGACAACAAAGCCTTGATACAGCTCACGACCGGGACCGCTAGCGATGCGAGTTCATTTGAGAATCTTGTGAAGCAGAAACGCGGACGCTACCTAGATGGGGCCATCCTAGCGTATCCCAATAACATTGGTGATCCACGCTGCTCTTTGCTTGTTGCGGGGAATTCTCTAGCTTGGGAAGACAGCGAGGCGTTAATTTTAGCGCTGGGAGGAAAATCACAATATCTGGGAGAGGAGGTGGGTGCGCCGTCGCATCTGGACCATGCTTTGATTGCGCCATCGTTGATCATGCAGATGGCGGTTATTCAGGGCATGCACATGGCAGAAAAGGCGGGAGTTGATCTCGAATTTTACTCTAGGATGATTTCTGGTTTGTCGGTTTCTCTGAAAGCCGACCAGGAGAGACACACTCGAGCAATTATCGACGGTGACTTTTCGGAGGTTCAGGCAAGTATTCGGACTTGGAAGGAGGCGCTGGACCGAATATTAGAAGAAGGCAAAGGGTCAAACGTTAATGCCGAATTATTATCGGGCATCGGCGAAGTCTTGAGACAGGGGCAGGACCAGGGCGTAGGAGAGGAAGATCTCGCTGCTTTGATAAAGACAATGGGCTAGGCGGGGTGGCTGGGCGAGTAACGTAACGAACAGTAAAAAAACAGAGGACTGAGCATGAATTTTGAGGACTTGTTTAGTGTATCAGAGAAGGTGGTCTGTGTTACCGGAGGAGGGGGCGGTATAGGGCGCGGCATTGCCCGAACCTTTGTCTCTGGAGGTGCAAAGGTATACATCGCATCGAGAAGCGATCTCTCTGATGTGGCCACCGAAATTTCGGAAGAGGGTCCGGGCGAGTGTTTGGCCCTGTCGGTGGATATGTCCAGTGAAGAATCCATAAAAAAACTGGTTTCTAACTTGCAAGAGCTGGAGGGTAAGTTAGATGTTCTCGTCAACAATGCTGCCCTGGGCGGGTTTATACATGCCTTCGAAAAATTCCCTNNGGATGAGTGGGATCAGATGATGAACGCGAACGTCAGGGGCCCTTTTTTGTTAGTCAAGGAAGCCCTGGGTTTGTTGGCAACCGCTGCTGATTCGGATGCCCACGCGAGCGTTGTNAATATTGTGTCTGTAGATGGAATTAGGGTAGCAATGGATAACGACTGGGCTTACGGAGCGGGCAAGGCCGCCCTGATTCAATTGACGCGCCAGTGGGCTGCCACNCAGGGTAATAATCACGGAAANGAGGACGGTCGGAATATTACCTTCAACGCGATCGCACCCGGGCCTTTCCCTGGAATGCTGGATCATTATTTGGAGACCGAGGANGGGCGAGCGGCCGTTGGTGCANTAACGGTNTCAGGGCGAGTCGGCGATCCTATCGATATAGGCGCAGCTTGTGTTTACTTATCTAGTCGAGCAGGCTCCTATGTGACAGGCTCTACNATACCCGTAGATGGAGGCCTGTTGGTNGGTCGTCGTGCTAACAGTTGAGAATTTAAGNACTANAAAGAAATGAAAACAGAGNCATTGACNGAATCCATCGTNACTGAGTGGCANAANAAAGGCGCTGTTAAGATTCCGCAGTTACTAGATCCGGCTGAGCTCTCCGCTTGTCGGGAGTTTTATGANTGGATNCTGGCAAANCCCAGTCCTGTCGCNACGCAATTCTTCGAAGGAGAAGCAGACGCCTTCTTTAATGATGTTGGCCAGGCGGCTGGCTATTACCCCCGCGCTGAATCTCTATTTGACGCCTGCCCCAGCATACGCGCGACGGTCCAGTCGCTCTTTGGAGCCGATAACCAAAATATCTGGTTCCTTGGTTACGAGGTTTTTCACAAACGCGCTGGCGCGGGAAGGCACACGCCATTCCACCAGGATGCCTCTTTTGCACCCTTCCATGGCAAGCATCTGGTCCGGCTTTGGATACCCTTTGAACGCACGCCGAAGTCGCACTGCCTTGAAGTGATCGGCGGCTCTCATCGTGGCCCATTGTTTAATCCGAATAAAATACTCATGACCGACCCCGCCACCCACGCGGCAGACGGGGTGGATGACACGACTCCCTGCTTCGATAAGGAAGAGGAGTTACGCGCCATGCCCCGTGTCCCAGATATCCTGGCTGACCCTGAGGCCTACGATGTTTTATCCTGGGACTTGGACCCTGGAGATGCGGTAGCTTTCCATCTTGCCTCACTACATGGCAACGCCCCGGTTGACGCACGACACCCAGAACGAAATACCTTGATCCTGGGCTTTTTTGGTGACGACTGTATATACAAACCGCTGCCGGTCGAAGGCATGGGAGATTTTTTGGATCCTGCGGCGTTTTCTGGGCTCAAAGAAGGAGATCACTTCTCGTTAAGTGGTTCAGAAGCAGGTAGTAAAAGGATTAGGCTTCAGGGGAGCGGAATTAAGACCGAGCGAGTGTCTATCTCGCAGTACTAAATACAGAATGACATTGATGAAATAATTCATGTACGCAAAACGTTTTTGATTTTGAGGAGTAGATGAGTTGCGTGCATCTAGGACTCTTGCCAGTCGGGGGATTAATATGAATACAAACGTGAACACTGAAACCAATTCTCATCCATTGGACCGCTGCAGTGGTGTTGAACTTGACGCGGCCGTCGCGCTGTTAAAGCAATCGGGTAACCTGAGCGAAGAGGCTTACTTTGCCAATGGTTTTGCCGACGAGCCTGATAAAGAAGTGGTTCTTGGTTTTAAAGCAGGCACACCCTTTGAACGTGTGATTCGGCTTATTGGACATGACCCACAACAAAAGCAGAGTTTCGATGCTCGGGTTTCGTTAACCAAGAATGAACTTGTCCAATTTTTATGGATTGAAGATGGTCAGGCCGCGGTCACTGGGGTGGACGTGATTAAATCCATCAAGCTTCTCCATAAGAATAGTGATTGGTTAGAGGCCATGAGTAAACGAGGTATAGAAGATTTGTCGCTGGTTCATGTTGAACCCTGGGTGGCAGGCCGAAGGCCAGAGGGAATGAGCGCGAACGCCCGCGCTTTCAGTGCGATCTTTTTTCTGCACAAAGAATTAGAAGATAACCATTACGCCCGGCCTGTCGAAGGTCTTATCGCTCATGTCGATGTCGACAGCGATCAAGTGATTATTGAGGACCACGGCGTTGTCCCGATACCAGAAGATGATGGAGAGTACGCGGCCAATCGAATTCAATCGTTAAGACAGGATTTGAAACCACTGGAAATTACGCAGCCCGAAGGGCCGAGCTTTGAAGTAGAAGGTCAAGTAATCAAATGGCAAAAATGGAAAATGCATGTTTCCGTTAATCCTGTGGAAGGGTTGGTTTTGCACGATGTTCGTTATGATGATGATGGTAAAGACAGACCGATTCTATATAGAGCTTCGTTATCCGATATGGTCGTGCCCTATGGTGACAGCTCTCCCATGCATAACTGGAAACACGCCTTGGACTCCGGAGAGACCAATATGGGCCATGGCGCGAACTCCTTGTCACTGGGGTGTGACTGTCTTGGCGAAATTTACTATTTTGATAACACGATTTTGAAGGCTAATGGGGAAGCACAAGAGGTTAAAAATGTAATCTGTCTGCACGAAGAGGATTACGGTGTGTTATGGAAGCATACGAATATGATGCTGGAGAAACCGATTCCGGAGGTCAGGCGATCGCGGCGTCTGGTTGTCAGTTGCTTCCATACGGTCGGTAATTATGAATATGGTTTTTATTGGTATTTTTACCAGGACGGCACTATCCAAATGGAAGTCAAACTGACGGGGCATATCGGTGCATCGGTTGTTCCAGATGGACTTGGGACCGATACGTCGCCAATGGTGGCCCCAATGATTAGCTCACCAATCCACCAGCATCTGTTTTGCTTCCGTTTGGATTTCAATCTGGATGGTGCGCAAAATACAGTTTGTGAAACTAATGTAGAAGCATTGCCGGTTGGTCCGGACAACCCTCTTAATTCTGGTTTCCGTGCGGTCACCACACCGTTTAAGAGTGAGTCCGAAGCAAAGCGTGAGGTAGATCCTAGGAAGAGCCGCAGCTGGAAGGTTATCAATGCGGCGGTGCGAAATCAGGTCGATCAGCCCGTGGGATACAAGTTGCTGCCACAGTCCTCCCCTGTTCTGCTGAGTGGGGATGAGTCTTTGCCGGCCAAGCGAGGTGCTTTTGCAAAGCACAATCTTTGGGTGACGCCTTACCAGTCAGATGAACTCTACGCTGACGCTGGGCCATTTTCGAATTTGCATTCTGGTGGGGCCGGTTTGCCCGCATATACCAGTAAAGACCGAGCAATAGATGATACAGATTTGGTGGTTTGGCATACTTTTGGCGTCACTCATGTCCCTCGACCTGAAGACTGGCCGATCATGCCGGTTGAATATGCCGGGTTTACGTTATTGCCCGTGGGGTTTTTCGATCAAAACCCCGCGTTGGACGTGCCCCCGCCATCAAAGGCGTGCCACGACTGAAACCGAACATTTTATCAAGCAGCCTTGACTCATTAGCCTCACTGCTCAGTTCCCGGTTAACAGTGACTCTCTGTGGTTCATAAGGTGTTGTTAACTCAATAGCATTGATGTCGAGAGTTCCCTGAAGCTAGAGGTCGACATCGCCCTTCAAAAGACGCTGCGCAATCGTGCGATTAAGGATCTCATTTGTGCCATCCGCCACGTTAACAATACGTAGCGCATGCCAGGCTTCGGCGAGCCCAATTTCATTGGTAAATCCCATCGCGCCGTGAGTTTGCATGGCCCGGTCGACGGCTGTGTAGCCCACTTGAACTGAATACGTTTTGGCCATGCTGAGTTCCTTTACGGCTGGCTTGCCCTGATCGAGCAAATTTGCAGCATTAATGCCCATGAGATGCGCTGCGTGGAGCGCTGTAGCAGATTGTGCCAGAGGAAAAGACACTCCTTGATAATCAGCGATGGCCGATCCGAAAGCTTCTCTTGTTTTCGCGTAATCCAGCGCAAGCTCTAAAGACCAGCGTCCGTAGCCAACAGCGCGAGCGCTGTTGTAAATGCGGCCGAGGGAAACGCCGTATAGTGCTGCAGCGAAGCCATTATCGATTTCCCCAACGACTTGCCAGGGTTCTACATAGAGATTATCAAAGGCCAGTTCTGCTTCATCTCCACCGATATGACCAAACAGTTTAATGATCCGTTGCACCGTAAAACCTGGAGCGTCCGTCGGCACGATAAAGGCTGTGATGCCCGATTTATTTTTGACTGATAAATCGGGGTTTGTAATCGCAAAAATCACACAGTAATCGGCTATGGGAGCATTCGTGGTCCAGATTTTTCGGCCATTGATGCGCCAACCATCTCCATCACGCGTTGCCTTAGTTTTAATCATGCT